>CAYTJS010000305.1:0-4574 GCA_964438115.1 uncultured Iamiaceae bacterium | reverse complement strand
TGGAGTACGAGCTGCTCAAGTTCCTGGCCCAGCACCCGGGCAAGGTCTTCACCCGCGAGACCCTACTCAGCCGGGTCTGGGGCTACGAGTACTACGGCGGCGCCCGCACCGTGGACGTCCACGTCCGGCGCCTCCGGGCCAAGCTGGGCGAGGAGCACGCCGGCCTCATCCAGACCGTCCGCTCCGTCGGCTACCGATTCGGCCAATCGCGCTGGGGGTAGCTCAGCAGATTCGGGGGAGTTGTTCGCCCAGGGGGCGGGGGACGAGGCGGTGGGCGCCGAGGGGGGTGCGGGCCACGACGGTGGCGGGGTGCTCGTCGGTGACCTCACCGACCACGACGGCGCCGCGGCCCTCGGGGACCGCCCGCATGGCCGCCACCACCGCCTCGGCGCCCGCGGGCGCCACCACGGCGATCATCGTCCCCTCGTTGGCCACCTCCCAGGGGTCGAGGCCGAAGAGGTCGCAGGCGGCCCGCACCCCGTCGGGGACGGGCACGGCGTCGTCGTCCACCTCGATGCCCACCCCGGCGGTGACGGCCAGCTCGTCGAGGGCGGCGGCCAGCCCGCCCCGGGTCAGGTCCCGGAGGCAGTGCAGGTCGGCGCCGGTCGCCACCATGGCCGCCACCAGGGCGGCCAGGGGGGCGCTGTCGGAGGTCACCTCGGTGCCGAAGTCCAGACCCTGGCGGCGACTGTGCACGGCGATGCCGTGACGGCCGATCGGGCCGCTGACCACCACGACGTCGCCGGGCCGGATGCGGGTCGGCGTCAGCTCCACCCCCGCCGGCACCAGGCCCACGCCCGAGGTGGTGACCTGCAACCCGCCCAGCGAGCCGGCCTCGACCACCTTGGTGTCACCGGTGACCAGGGCCACGCCCGCGGCCCGGGCCGCCCGGCCCATCGACGCCGCCAGGCGCCCCAGCACCTCGACGGCCAGGCCCTCCTCCAGGACGAAGGCCGTCGACAGGGCGAGGGGGACCGCCCCGACCATGGCCAGGTCGTTGACGGTGCCGTGGACGGCCAGCGACCCGATGTCGCCGCCGGGGAACTCGAGGGGCTGGACCACGTGGGCGTCGGTGGTGAAGGCCAGGCGCTCGCCGGACGGCAGGGCGAGGACGGCGGCGTCGGTCGGGGCGGCGGTCGCCGCCGCCGTCCCGAACGCCGGCAGGAAGAGGTGCTCGACCAGTTCGGCCGACAGGGTGCCGCCACCGCCGTGGCCGAGCACCACCGTCGGCCGGTCCCGCAGGGGCAGGGGGCAGGACCAGGCCTCGACGTCGACGGGCTCGCTCACGAGCCTGGGCCCCGGTAGCGGAACCAGGCGGCGCAGGCCCCCTCGGCGGAGACCATGGGTGCGCCGATCGGGGTGCGGGGCGTGCAGGTCGTGCCGAAGCACTCGCACTCGTCGGGCCGGAGCAGGCCCTGGAGGATCTCGCCCGCCCGGCAGGCCTCGGGTTCGGCCACCACGAGGTCGCCCACGTCGAAACGGGCCTCGGCGTCGAGGTCGGCGTAGGCCGGCGCCAGCCGCCAGCCGCTGGCCGGGATGGTCCCGATGCCCCGCCACGGGCGGTCGCAGGTGACGAAGACCTCGTCGAGGGTGGCCCGGGCGGCGGGGTTGCCCTCGGGGCGCACGGCCCGGGGGTAGGCGTTCTCCACCTCGGCCCGGCCCGCCTCCAGCTGGACGACGGCCCGCCGGATCCCGTCGAGGACATCCACCGGCTCGAAGCCGGTGACCACGATCGGCACCCCGTGCTCGGCGACCAGCGGCTCGTACTCGGCCGTGCCCATCACCGTGCAGACGTGGCCGGCGGCCAGGAAGGCCTGGACCCGGGTGCCCCCGGCGAGGAGCGCCGCCAACGCCGGCGGCACCCGCACGTGGCTGACCAGGGCCGAGAAGTTGACCAGCCCGCGACGGCGGGCCTCGAGCACCGCCATCGCCGTGCCCGGGGCCGTCGTCTCGAACCCGACGGCGAGGAAGACGACCTCGCGATCGGGGCGCTCGGCGGCCAGGGCGACGGCGTCGAGGGCGGAGGTCACCACCCGGACGTCGCCGCCGTCGGCCCGCACCCCGAAGAGGTCGGTGGTGCTGCCCGGCACCCGCAGCATGTCGCCGAACGAGCACAGCGTGACCTCGGGGCGGGCGGCCACGGCGAGCGCCCGGTCGATGGCCTCCAGCGGGGTGACGCACACCGGACAGCCCGGACCGTGGATCAGTTCGATGCCCGCGGGCAGGAGCTGATCGATGCCGTGGCGCACGATGGTGTGGGTCTGGCCGCCGCACACCTCCATGAGCACCCAGGGGCGGGTGGCCACGGCGGCCAGGTCGTCGAGCACGGCCCGGGCCAGCGCCGGGTCCCCGAACTCGTCGGCCCACCTCACGACGACGGGCCGTCCCCGCCCAGCTCGGCGAGGGTGGCCAGGGTCGCCCGGGCCGCCGCCTCGTCGAGGACGGTGATGGCCAGGCCGGCGTGCACGATCACGTACTGGCCGACGGTGGCCTCGGGCGTGAAGGCCAGACAGGCCTCCTTGGTCGCCCCGCCGAAGTCGACCAGGGCCACCGGCGTGCCGTCCTCGTCACGGATCTCCAGCACCTCGCCGGGTACGCCCAGGCACATGTCAGCGACCTCCGGCCCCGATCATCGCGCGGCGCCCGGCCACCAGGGCCTGGCCCAGGGCCAGCCCGCCGTCGTTGGGGGGCACCACCTCGTGCTCGAGGACCGTCCGACCCTCCGCCTCCAGGCCCGCCCGGGCCCGCGTCGCCAGCACGACGTTCTGGAACACGCCGCCGGTCAGCCCCACCGGGAGGTCGGGTGGCAACCGGCGGACCGAGGCGACCACGACGTCGGCCAGCGCCTGGTGCACGGCCAGGGCCAGGCCGTCGACGGAGCCCCCGGCCCCGGTGGCCGTCACCAGGTCGGTCAGGAACGGCGCCGGGTCGATCACGCCGTCGTCGGCCACGGTGAGCGGGGCCAGGGCCGACGCCGTCACGCCCGCCTCGACGGCCCGGGCGGCGGCCGCCTCCAGCGCCATCGCCGCCTGGGCCTCGAAGTCCACCCGGTGGCCGAGGCCCAGGATCGAGGCGGCGACGTCGACCAGGCGCCCCATGCTGGTCGTGGGCACCACCCCGGCGCCGGTGACGACCTGGCGGGCGACCACCGACCGCTCGGCGGGCGAGCAGGCGGCGACGGCGGGCAGGTGGGCCGGGGCGTCGATCCCCAGGGCGGTGAGCCAGGCCAGCGCCACCCGGCAGGGGTTGCGCACCCCGGCATCGCCCCCGGGGAGGGGCAGCGCCCGCAGGTGGCCGACCCGGTCGGCGCCGGTCACGTCGACCCGCAGCACCTCGCCCCCCCAGGCCTGGGGGGACCCGTCGGCCGCCACCCCGTGGCCGGTGCCGTCGAAGGCCACGCCCACCACCGGACCCACCGACCCGTGCTCGGCGAGGAGGGCGGCCACGTGGGCGTGGTGGTGCTGGACGGTGACGACCCGGTCGCCGTAACGGGCCCGGGCCCAGCGGCCACCGTGGTAGCCGGGATGGACGTCGACGGCGACCACCTCCGGCTCCACGCCGACCATCGCCGCCAGGGCGGTCACCGCGGCGGCCAGGGCGGCCTCGGTGCGCGGGCTGCCGAGGTCGCCCACGTGGGCGCTGAGCCAGGCCCGGCGCCCGACGGCCAGGCAGAACGTGGTCTTGAGGTCGCCCCCGACGGCGAGGGTGGGCGCCACCGCCACGGGCAGCTCGACCGGCAGCGGAGCGAACCCGCGGGACCGCCGCACAGGTCGCGTCCCCCCGGGCCGAGCCCGGACGACCGAGTCGTCGCCGGGCACCGCGATGGGGCGGTCGTGGAGGCAGAAGGCGTCGGCCAGGCCCGCCAGGCGCTCCCGGGCCTCGTCGTCGTCGGTGCAGATGGGCTCGTCGCTCACGTTGCCCGAGGTGGCCACCAGGACCTCCGGCGGGGACCGGTCGTGGCCCGGCACGGGACGGAACAGGAGATGGTGCAGGGGCGAGGGCGCCAGCAGCACCCCCACGAGGGCGCCACCGGGCGCCACCTCGGGGGCCAGGTCGGTGCCGGCCCGGTGGGGGGCCAGGACGATCGGGCGGGCCGGCGAGGCGAGCACGGCCACGGCGTGGTCGTCGAGGTCGGCCCGGGCCCGCGCCGCGGCGACGTCGGCGACCATCACGGCGAACGGCTTGGCCCCCCGCTGCTTGCGCTCCCGGAGCCGGGCGACCGCCGCCCTGTCGGTGGCGTCGACCACGAGGTGGTATCCGCCGATCCCCTTCACGGCCACGGTCCCCCCGTCGGCCACCACCGCGTGCACGGCGGCCAGGACGGGGTCGGTGCCGCTCGCCGTCGTGCCGTCGGCACCGACGAAGCGCAGCTGCGGGCCGCAGTCCGGGCAGCACAACGGCTGGGCGTGGTACCGGCGGTCGGCGGGATCGGCGTACTCGGCGGCGCAGGCCGGGCACAGCGGGAAGCCGGCCATGGTGGTCCGCTCCCGGTCGTAGGGCAGGCTCCGCAGGACGGTGTACCGGGGCCCGCAGTCGGTGCAGTTGGCGAACGGGGGCCGGTACCGGCGGTCGGT
>CAYTJS010000304.1:0-4595 GCA_964438115.1 uncultured Iamiaceae bacterium | reverse complement strand
ACACCTGGATGCTGCGCTCGGCCTGCTGGGATGCGGCAGCCGATGTTGCGGCCACGGCGGCATCGATGGGGAAGTAGGCGGGGAAGACGGCCAGGCACGCGCCGGCCGAGGTGGCCACCCCTTTCCCGCCCCGGAAGCCGGACCAGACCGGCGCCACGTGGCCGGCCACGGCGGCGGTGGCGGCGAGGTAGGCGCCGGTGTCACCGGCGAGGCGGCGGCCGACGACACCGGCGGCCGCCCCCTTGCCGAGGTCGGCGGCGAGGACAGCCAGCCCCCAGGCCCGGCCCAGGGTCCCGGCGGCGTTCAGGGCTCCCGGGTTGCCCGAGCCCGCACCACGGACCTCGCCGCCGGCCAAGCGGGCGGCCAGGTCGGCCGACGGAACCGTCCCCGCCAGGTACCCGGCGACGGCGGCGCCGGCCACGCTGGCGATTCTGCGAGCGGTCACGACGGCCGGGCCAGTCCGTCGGGCAGGTCGTCGGCGGCGACGCCGGCGGCCTCGGCCAGCTGGGTCTCGCCCAACACCACGAACGTGGCCCGGGCGGTGGCGCAGACGGTGTCGTCGTCGAGGATCTCCGCAGAGGTGAGGAGGCGGGCGTCACCCTGGGCGGCGTCGATCCGGGCTCGCACCCGGTAGGGCCGGCCGACCAGTACGGGCTGCTCGAAGCGGGTCGTGGTCTCGCCGGTCACCGCCCACCGGTTGGCCACGGCGATGGTCGCCCAGGCCATGGCCTCGTCGAGCACGGCCAGCAGCACGCCCCCGTGGACGTAGCTGGGGGCGCCCGAGAACCGGTCGTCCAGGGTGAAGCCGGCCACCACCTCGTCGGCCTCCTCGTCGTGGGCGAACGGGATGCGGAGGCCCGACTCGTTGCCGGGCTCGCAGACGAAGCAGTTGGAGGCGAGACCCCAGCGGTCGTTGGTCAGTGGTTGCACGGCTGAGGCCAACCCGCTCCGGGGACCCCGTGTTCCCCCGGCCGTCCGAGGCGGGGCTGGTGGCGTGGGAGGATGGCGGCGTGTCACGGGAACTGCGGGTGATCGTCATCGGTGCGGGGATGGCCGGGATCCTCAGCGCCATCAAGTTGCGCGAGGCCGGCATCGACGACGTCGTGCTCTACGAGAAGGCCGACCGGTTGGGGGGTACCTGGCGGGAGAACACCTACCCAGGGGTGGCCTGCGACGTGCCGTCCCACCTCTACAGCTACTCCTTCGCCCTGAACCCCCAGTGGTCGCACACCTTCGCCTCCGGCGCCGAGATCCAGGCCTACTTCGAGCGGGTGGCCGAGGAGCACGGCGTGATCCCGCTCATCCGCTTCGGTGAGGAGATCACCCGGGCCGACTGGCGGGACGGCCGTTGGCACGTCGAGAGCGGGTCGGGTCACCGGGACGAGGCCGACGTGGTCATCGCCGCCACCGGGGTCCTGCACCACCCCAAGTACCCTGACATCGACGGCCTCGACACCTTCGCCGGGCCCTGCTTCCACAGCGCCCGCTGGGACCACGACGTCGACCTGGCGGGCAAGCGGGTGGGCGTGATCGGGACGGGCAGCACCGCCGTGCAGATCGTCGGGGCGATCGTGGAGGAGGTCGGTCACCTGACCCTCTTCCAGCGCACGCCCCAGTGGATCGCCCCGATGCGCAATGACGCCTACGACGCCGAGTTCCAGGCCGCGCTGGCCGAGCACCCCGACCAGCTCGAGGACCTCCATCAGCGGCTCAACGACGCCTTCGAGATCTACTCCCACGCCATCGTCGAGGCCGACTCACCGGCCATGGCGGCCATCGAGGAGGGCTGTCGGGCCAACCTCGAGGCCAACGTGGCCGACGCCGACCTGCGCGAGGCCCTGCGCCCCGGCTACCGGGCGGGCTGCAAGCGCCTGGTGCTCAGCGAGAACTTCTACGACGCCATCCAGCACCCCCACGCCGAGCTGGTGACCGCCGCCATCGAGCGCATCGAGCCCGAGGGCGTCCGCACCGCCGACGGCGAGCTCCACGAGCTCGACGTCCTGGTGCTGGCCACGGGATTCCGCACCGACGCCTTCCTGCGCCCGATGGAGGTGACCGGGCGGGACGGCGTGACGCTGCGCCAGGCCTGGGACCCCCGCCCGGTCGCCCACCTGTCGGTGACCATGCCCGACTTCCCCAACCTGTTCCTGCTCAACGGCCCCAACGGCCCGGTGGGCAACTTCTCCCTCATCGAGGTGGCCGAGCTGCAGCTGGGCTACTGCATGGGCCTGATCGAGCAGCTCCGCAGCGGCGCCTGCACCGAGATCACCCCGACCCGCGAGGCCACCCAGCGCTTCGAGGACGAGCGCCTCGAGGCCTCCAAGCAGACCATCTGGTCGAGCGGCTGCTCGTCCTGGTACCTCGACGACCGGGGCGTGCCGGCGGTCTGGCCGTTCCGCTTCACCCGGTTCCGCGAGGAGATGGCCGCCCCCGACCTGGCGGACTACGACCTGCGGTGACGGCCGACCACTACGACGTCGAGCTCCGGTACACCGCCGACGGGGTCCCCCACGTCCGGGCGGGGGACTGGGGGAGCCTCGGCTACGGCCAGGGCTGGGCCGCGGGCCGCGACCACCTGCCCGCCATCGCCGACCAGCTCCTCAAGGTGCGCAGCGAGCGGGCCCTGGTCCACGGCGCCGGGCCCCAGGGGGCCCACGTGGCCAGCGACCTCGGCTACCGGGTGCTCGACATGCCCGGCCGGGCGGCGGCCTTCCGCGACGCCCAGGACAACGAGGTCCGGGCCCTGGTGGCGGGCTACGTCGCCGGGTACAACCGTGCCGTCACCGAGGCCAAGGCCGCCGGCTCCCTGCCGGACTGGTGCGCCGAGGGCGACTGGGTCCGGCCCGTCACCGAGCTGGAGTACTACGCCCACCTCGTCGACGTGGCCCTGATGGCCAGTGGCCGCAACCTGGTCGGGCTGATCGGCCGGGCCGAGGCCCCCGGCCCCGACGGCCCGGCCCCGGCCGCCCCCATCGAGGCCCTCGGCGGCTCCGGTGGGGCCAGCAACGGCTGGGCCGTGGGCGGCGACGTGACCGCCTCGGGCCACGGCATGGTCCTGGCCAACCCGCACTTCCCCTGGTACGGCGAGGCCCGCTTCTGGGAGTGCCACCTGACCATCCCGGGTGAGGTCGACGTCTACGGCGTGTCCCTCCTCGGCACCCCGGCCGTCCAGCTCGGCTTCACCGAGGGGGTGGCCTGGACCCACACGTTCTCCATCGGCCACCGCTTCACCGTCTACCGGCTCGACCTCGTGCCCGGTGCGCCGACCTCGTACCGCTACGGCGACGAGGAGCGGGCCATGGCGCCGGCCACCCACACCGTGGCCGTCCGCGCCGACGACGGCACGGTCGAGGAGGTGACCCGGACGCTCTGGTCGACCCACCACGGCCCGATGCTCAACGTGCCGCTCCTGGGATGGGGGCTCGAGACGGCGTTCTGCTACCGGGACGCCAACGCCGACAACCACGCGGTGCTCGGCCAGTTCGTGGGCATGAACCGGGCCACCGACCTCGACGGGCTGCGCCGGGTGTACGAGGAGGTGCAGGGGGTCCCCTGGGTCAACACCCTGGCCGCCGACCGCTCGGGCCGGGCCTGGTACACCGACTCGTCGGCCACGCCCCGGCTCTCCCCGGGCGCCCGCGAGCGGTTCGTCGCCCGCCTGACCGACGACCTCGTGGCCGCCCTCCTCTTCCAGAACCGCATCGCCCTGCTCGACGGCAGCGACCCCGACGACGAGTGGCAGGACGTCGCCGGTGCCCGGTCGCCGGGACTCGAGCCCTTCGCCGAGCTGCCCCAGCTCGAACGTCGGGACGTGCTGGTCAACGCCAACGACAGCCACTGGCTGACGAACCCGGCGGTGCCGCTGACCGGGTTCACGCCGATGTGCGGCCTGGAAGGGACGCCTCGCACCCTGCGGACCCGCCAGAACACCCGCGTCGCCGCCGCCCTGGCCGACCGGGGCGGGCTCACCCTCGACGACCTGGTGGCCGCCGTGTTCGCCAACGCCAGCCTGAGCGCCGAGCTGCTCCGCGACGAGGTGGTCGTGCGCTGTCGGGACGCCGGGACCATCACCGTCGAGGGCCACGAGGCCGACCTCGCCGCCGCCGCCGAGGTCCTGGCCGCCTGGGACGGGCGCTTCGACCTCGACTCGCGGGGCGCCGCCCTCTGGCGAGAGCTTCTGGGTGGCCTGCCCGAGGCGGCCTTGAAGGACGCCGGGGTCCTCTTCGCCGAGGGCTTCGACCCCGCCGACCCCGTCGCCACCCCCCGGGGCCTGGCCCCGGCCGGCGACGGCGAGGACCCGGTGGTGCACGCCGCCGGCCATGCCGTGCGGGTGCTGGCCGCCGCCGGTGTCGCCCTCGACGCCCCCCTGGGCGAGGTCCAGTGGGTGGTCGACGGCGACCGGCGGGTGCCCGTCCACGGCGGCGGCGAAGTCGAGGGTCTCCTCAACGTCCTCAGCCCGTGGGGCGCCCTGCCTGCCATGTCCCTCGAGCCGACGCCGCCCAAGCCGCTCGCCCTGCCGGGCCGGGAGCGGACCGGACTCGGCCCCGGCGGCTACCAGTGCGACTACGGGGTCAGCTTCCTGATGGCGGTCGAGC
>CAYTJS010000303.1:0-4612 GCA_964438115.1 uncultured Iamiaceae bacterium | reverse complement strand
CACGGCACCAAACAACGCCTCAACGCGGCCTAGGGGTTGACACAGGGAACTCACGGGGCCTCCCGCCGGGGCGGGCGCAGGGGCACGATCACCGGGCCGGTCGGGTCCTGGATGACCCGCACGTTGGCGCCGTACCACCGGCCCAGGGTCTCGGGGGTGAGGATCTCCGCTGCCGGGCCCCCGGCCACCACCCGCCCGTCGTCGACCAGCACCAGGCGGTCGGCGAACCGGCTGATCAGCGTCAGGTCGTGCATGGTCGAGACCACCGTGAGCCCCCGATCGGCCCGGAGGCCGTCGATCAGCTCGAGCACCTCCTGCTGGTGCCAGAGGTCGAGGCCGGTGGTGGGCTCGTCGAGGAGGACGATGGGCGTCTCCTGGGCCAGGGCCCGGGCCACGAACACCCGCTGGCGCTCGCCGCCGGACAGCGATGCCACCGGCCGCTCGACGAAGGCGTCGAGGTCGAGACGGTGCAGGGCCTCGGTGGCCGCGGCCAGGTCGTCGGGCCCCTCGGCGCCGAACCGGGGCAGGTACGGGGTGCGGCCCAGCAGCACGTAGGCGCCCACGGTGATGCCCGGCGGCACCACCGGCGCCTGCGGGACCAGCGCCACCCGCCGGGCCCGGTGGCGGGGACGAAGGGCGGCCAGGTCGTCGCCGCCCAGTACGACCCGTCCGCCGGACACGGGCAGCAGCCCGCCGATCGCCCGCAGCAGGGTGCTCTTGCCCGCGCCGTTGGGGCCGACCACCGCCAGCCACTCCCCCGGGGCGGCCTCGAGGTCGACCCGGTCGACGACCGTGCGCCGGCGGTAGCCGACCGAGACCTGGTGGCAGGCCAGGGCGGGGCCGGCGTCGGCGGCGCCCGTCGGGTCGGGCGTGGGGTCCGGGAGCGTGCTCACGAGAACCGCTTCGCCGTGCGCAGGACGACGATGAAGAAGGGCGCCCCCAGGAAGGCGGTGATGACCCCGATGGGGATCTCCGCCGGTGACGCCGCGGTGCGGGCCAGCAGGTCGGCCAGGGCCAGGAAGGCGGCCCCGAACAGCATCGAGAGGGGCAGGATCACCCGGTAGCTGGAGCCGACCAGCAGGCGCACGGCGTGGGGCACGATGATCCCGACGAAGCCGATCAGGCCGCTGACCGAGACGGCGGCGGCGGTCCCCAGCGAGGCGGCCAGCACCACGAGGAGCCGGGCCTTGGCCGGCTCGAGGCCGAGGGAGCCGGCCTCCTCGTCGCCCACGCCCAGCACGTCGAGCACCCGGCGGTTGGCCAGCAGCACGGCACCGGCCACCACGGCGTAGGGCAGGAGCAGCAGCACCTCGTCCCAGCCCGCGACGGTCAGGCGCCCGAGGATCCACGAGTAGACCTGGCGGATCGACTCGGCGTTGCGCTGCTGCACGTAGGTCTGGGCTGCGGTGAGGAAGCTGGCCACGGCCACGCCGGCCAGGATCAGCGTCGAGGCGGCCGTGCCCCGGTCGCGGCTGACGCCCACGGCATAGGTGCCGACCACCGCCACCAGGGCGCCGACGAAGGCAGCCATGGGCACCGGGTCGAGCACCCCGACGCCGACCCCCCAGCCGCCGACGATGGCGAAGGTGGCCCCGAGGCCGGCGCCGGCGGCCACGCCGAGCAGGTAGGGGTCGGCCAGCGGGTTGCGGAACACCCCCTGGTAGGCGGCGCCGGCGCCGGCGAGCATGGCCCCCACCAGCAGGCCCAGCACGACCCGGGGCAGGCGCAGCTGCTCGACGATGGTCAGGTCGCGGGGGTCGAGGCCGGCGTCGACGTCGACCAGCGGGAGCCGGTCGACCAGGCTGAGGACCACCCGCCCGGGGGCCAGGCCCACCGGGCCGATGGTCAGCCCGGCCACGAGGGCGACGAGCACCGCCGCCACCCCGGCCAGCACCCACCGGGCCGACAGCCCCTCGCGGCGCAACGCCGGGGCGGTGTCGGCCGGACACCCGGTGTCGAGCCCGGCAGTGCTGGTCGTGGTGGTCACGGTCGGTCGGCGTCCCGGCTCAGGCGTTCAGGGCGGCGACGACCGCGGCCAGGAAGTCGACGACCCGGGGACCCCACCGCGACGCGATGTCGTCGTCGAGGGGCACCACCTGGTCCTGCTGGACCGCGGTCAGGGCGTCCCAGCCCGGGCGCTCGGCCACCGTCTCGGGGCTCTGCCCGCAGCAGACGGTGTCGGCCAGGAAGACGTAGTCCGGGTCGGCGGCGAGGATGTACTCGGCCGAGAGCTGCGGGTACCTCGAGCCGTCGTCGGCCTCGTCGGCGATGTTCTCCAGCCCGGCCAGGCCGTAGACCTCACCGATGAAGGTGGCCGAGGTGACGCTGTAGAGGGTGTCGTCGAGCTCGTGGTAGTAGGTGGCGCCGGCGGCCTCGTCGGGCACCTCGGCGACCAGCTCGTCGATCTGGTCCTCGACCTCCTGGGCCACGGCGGCGCCCTCGGGGCCGTGGCCGGTGAGGGTGCCGGCCTCCTCCAACTGGTCGTAGACGTCGTCGAAGGTGACCGCCGCGGGCTGGACCAGGTACGGCACGTCGATGGCGGCCAGGGCGGTGGCGATGTCCTCGTTCTCGGCGTCCATGACCACCAGGTCGGGGTCATAGGACAGCAGGGCCTCGACGTTGGGCTCGAAGCCGCTCAGGTCGGTCGTCGGAGCGTCGGCCGGGTAGTCGGACTGGTCGTCGACGGCGACCACCTGGTCCCCGGCCCCGACGGCGAAGAGCATCTCGGTGGCGGTGGGCGACAGCGACACGATCCGCTCGGGGCGGGCCGTGACCGTCACCTCCCCGTTGGCGGCCTCGACGGTGGCCGGGAACGCCCCCTCGGCGGCAAACGTGGTGTCGGCCGACCCACCGTCGTCGCCACCACAGGCGACGGCGAGAAGGGCGAGGCCACCGACGAGGGCAGCGGTCAGACGTGATGGACGGGTCATGGGTTCCTCCTGTCGTCGAGTCCGGATCGGTCGGTGACAGGAGCCCCGTCGCACGAACCGCCCTGTCCTCGAAGGCTGTGTTCGCGACCGGGCGGCCAGGCGACCTGGCTCGGCCTCACGAGGAGGCACCACAGTTGCGGGACAGCGCCGGGATCACACCGGACTTCGCTGGACCGCCCAGCAGCGCCGGAACCCTATACCACCAGACCCTCGCTGCGCATGATCCGGATGCCGCCGCCGACGCCGACGGCGGCGATGAGGACCAGGACGACCAGGGTGGGGTCGACCGGGAAGCCCGACTCGGCCGGGGCGCAGGGGTCGCCGCCGACCACTCGGGGCAGCCAGGTGCCGCTCAGGGCGTGGACGGCGGCGGCCGTCGCGGGCACGTCCCCGAACGAGCCGTCCTCGGCCTGCAGGTCGCGCAGCGACTCGAGGGGTGCCGTCGACCCCGACCCGGGCCAGCAGGTGGTGGCGGGGTCGTAGCCCGCCGCCCGCAGGGCCAGGACGGCCCCGGCGGTGGCCACCGCCGACCGGTCGCCGGCCTCGTCGGGCCAGGCCCCCCGGGGCAGCCGGGTCGAGCCGACGAAGGACAGCGCGGCCGCGACCGGGCCCGTGGCCGGGTCGTTGCCGGCCTGGACCAGGGTCTCGACGGCCCAACCCGTGGTGGCCAGGTCCACGGTCGCCGCCTCGGGGTCCCCGGTGGCGTTCCAGCCGCCGTCGGGCTGCTGGGCGGCCAGGATGCGCTCGACGCCGCCCTCGGGGGGCGTGACCCCCACCGACAGCAGGGCGGCGGTGAGCAGGACGTGGTCGTCGAAGTCGGTGCCGGGGTCGGCGGCCAGGCGGGCCACCCGCTCGACGAGGTCGCCGAAGGGGCCGTCGGCGCCAGTCTCGGTACCCAGGGGCTGGGCCACCATCAGGAGGAGACGGGCGACCACACCGGGATCGTCGGTGCGGCGGGCCAGACGCCGGGCGGCGTCGATCGGTGTGTCGCCGTCGGCGCCGACCTGCTCCTCGACCCGCTCGAAGCCCTCGCGACCGGACCACTCGTCGCTGGTCTGGGCCGACTCGGCCAGGGCCAGGATGGCCTCGGGGGTGGCCACCTCACCGCCGGGGAAACCCCCGTCGGGGTCCTGCTGGTCCCCGATCCAACGGGCGGCGGTGGCCACCGACCGGGCCTGGGGGTCACGGGCCCGCGCCCCGGCGGGGACGGCCGCGGCCAGGAGCACCACGGCGGTCAGGGCGAGGACGGCGGCGACGCGACGGCGCACGGGTGCCCATCGGCCGGACGCCGCCGGATTCCAGTCCCCTGGCCGCCGTCGACCACGTTCGGTAGGCTTCTGACCACGATGCGTCGTGGGCGATGCGACTCCACGGGGCGACGGCGTTGAGGGACGACCGTCGCGCCCGCTTCGACCCCACCCTGCCCCGCACCGCGGGGCGGTTGGGGGCGGCGGTGCTCGTCCTGCTCGCCCTGGCACTGGCCGTGGTGGCCCTGACCACCGACAGCGCCGGGGCGGCCGTCGACGAGTCCCTGCTGCTGGCCGCCGCCGGCGCCTTCGGGGTCGTCGGCCTGGTCGCCGCCGTCCTGCCCTGGGGCCGGCTCGGGCGCTGGTCGCCGCTCGTGCCCGCCGTGCTGGCCGCCGGGGGCCTGGGTGCCCTCGCCCTGGTCACCGACCTGCCCG
>CAYTJS010000302.1:0-4647 GCA_964438115.1 uncultured Iamiaceae bacterium | reverse complement strand
ACCTGCCGCCGCTGCTGCGGGCCCCCGGGGCCTGGGTGGCCGACCAGGGGCTGCTCCCTGGGCTGGCGGACGGCACGTTCCGCCCCTCCCGACCGGTCACCCGAGGCGAGATCCTGCGGGCGCTGTGGGTCCTGGCCGGGTCCCCGACCGGGCACCCACCGGCCCCCTGGCCCGACGTCCCCGCCCGCCTGGCCCCGGCGGCGGCGTGGGCGTGGGCGACCGACGCCGTCCCCCTCGCGGCCTCGGCCCGCCTGCAGCCCACCCGACCGGTGTCGCGGGCGCTGGCGGCGCGGGCCGTGGCCCCGCCCGACCTGCCCCCGCCGGCGCCCGCCCCCGTGCCGTCAGGTCCCTACCCGCCGCCTCGGCGGCTGTACGGCGACCCGCCCCACGGGGACTTCTTCGCCCGTCGGGGCGGACCGGCTGCGTCGGAAGAGGTCAGGCCGGGGTGAGGACGAGGCCGCCTGGGGTGGCCTCGACCCGGACCACGTCCTCGTCGCGGGGGACGACCCGCTCGGGAAGGGCGCAGGGGTCGCCGTCGGCCCGGTGGACGGTCGACCAGGCCACGACCTGGTCGTCCCGGGGGAAGACCAGGAGGGCATTGCCGGCCTGGTCCACCGGCCCGGGGTAGTCGGCCCAGTCGAAGCCCAGCCGTTCGGCCGCAGCGGCCTCGTCGTCACCGGGGCAGAGCACCACCATCCGGTCCCAGTCGCCGGCCACGAGCAGGCCGATGTCGACGGGGTCGCCGGTCTCGGCACCGTCCTGGAAGCGGCGGCCCAGCTCGATGCGGACCTCGCCCTGGCCGCTGTCGGACCCGCAGGCGGTGGGGAGCAGGGCGACCACCACGCCGACGGCCACGAGCGCCGCTCTCACGCCGCCGCCTCCACCGCGTCGGCCCGCGCCGCGTCGAGCTCGTCGCGGCGCCGGTAGGCCCAGCCCGGGCCCCGGAGGACGAAGGACAGCCGGTCGACCCAGTTGTCGCTGTCGGCCACGTCGCGGAGGAGGTCCCGGTACTCGTGGGTGGCGATGGTGACCGGGTCGAAGCTCTCGATGTTCTTGGTCAGGCCGTAGCGCACCGGCTCGTCATCGGATTCGCGGGCGAAGGTGCCGAAGAGCCGGTCCCACACGATGAGGATCGAGCCATGGTTGCGGTCGATGTAGCGGCGGTTGGCGCCGTGGTGGACCCGGTGGTGCGAGGGGGTGTTGAGCACCTCCTCGACCGGTCCCAGCTTGGGCAGCAGGTCGGTGTGGATCCAGTACTGGTAGATGAGGTTGACGCCCCGGGCCGTCTCGATGACCGAGGGCCGGACGCCGGCCAGTGACAGCAAGCCGTAGGGCACGAAGGTGCCCAGTGAGTCGGCGACCGGCTGACGGAGGGCGGTCGAGAGGTTGTACCGCTCGGAGCTGTGGTGGACCACGTGGATGGCCCACATGAAGCGGGCCTCGTGCATCAGGCGGTGGTTCCAGTAGTAGATGGCGTCCCAGGCGGCGATGGCGCCCAGGGTCACGGCCAGGCCGGTGCCCAGGTCCACGCCGCCGGGCCGCTGCTCCCAGAGGCGCTTGGGCCGGGTGGCGGCGGCCAGGGCGCTGGTGACGGCCACGCCGCCGGCCACGATCGCCGTCGGCCCGCCGTAGCGGGCCACCCGGCGGGCGGTGGCGGTGGTGGGGTCGTCGACCTCGGCGCGCCCGTCGGCCCGGGCCCGTCGTCGGCGCACGACCCGGTCGGCCACGGTGGTGGCCACGGCGGCGCCGGCGGCCAGGGCCAGCAGGCCCTTGCCCGTGCGGGAGCGTTGGGGGGCGATGCGTTCGGCCACGGCCCGGGTGGCGAGGGGCACGACCAGGCTGGCCACGCCCATCGTGAGGCTGGCCAGCGTGTCGGGGCGGTCGTACTCGCCGGCGGTGTGCACGCCGGTGCGGGCGGCCCGCCGGGCCAGCAGCCACTCCTCGAGGGCCATGGTGCCGAAGTAGAAGGGCACGGCGCCCACGGTCAGGTCCACCGCCGGAGTCTGACAGGTCGGCCCGCCGCCCGACAGGCCCTCCGTCCCGATCCGGGAACCGCACCCCCCTCCGAAATTGCGTCGATCGGTTGTGCCCAGCGCAACAAATCGACGCCAGAACGAGATGTTTCGTCCACCCCTGGTCAGGGCCGGCCCCGGCTCGTAGGGTCGCGACCGTCGCTTCCCCCGACCGACCGACATTGCGTCGATCTGTTGCGTCTGTCGCAACCGATCGACGCCAGATCGTCACGGGGGACTGCCGTGGACGACTTCGATGCCCGGGTGGCGGCGATCGCCGCCCGTCAGTGGGGCCTCATCACGCTGGCCCAGGTGCTCGAGTGCGGGGGTGACCGGCACCGGGCCCACCGTCGGGTGATCGCCGGCCGGTGGCGCCGGATCCATCCCGGCGTGTTCCTGGTGGCCGGGCACCCGATCCAGTGGGAGACCCGGATGATGGGCGAGGTCCTGGCCGCCGGCGAGGGCAGCCTGGCCTCGCACCGGTCGGCGGCGGTGCTCTGGGACGTCGAGGGCTTCCGTCCGGGCCGGCCCCAGCTGTCGGCACCGCGTCACCATCGGCCCCGGGGCCTCGACGCCCGGGTCCACGAGTCGACCGACCTGCACCTGGCCGAGCCGGTGCTCCGACGGGGGATCCCCACCACGGGCCTGGTGCGCACCCTCCTCGACGTGAGCGCCGTGATCACCCCGGCGGCCCTCGAGCACGCCATCGACGCCGTGCTGCGCACCACGCCGGTCGAGTGGCCGGACCTCTACAGCACCCTGGTGCTCCACTCCCGACGGGGACGCAACGGCTGCGGCTTCCTGCGGGCGGTGCTCGACGAGCGCTTCGGCGACAAGGTCGTCACCGACAGCTGGTTCGAGCGATGCGTCCGCAGGCTGCTGATCGACGCCGGTCTGCCGGTGCCGGTGTCCCAGCACAACGTCTACGACGGCCCCGTGTTCGTGGGCGAGCTGGACCTGGCCTGGCCCGACGCCCGGGTCGGCATCGAGCTCCAGAGCAAGGCGTTCCACCTGAACGCCACGTCGTTCGAGCGGGATCCACGCAAGCTGAACCGCATCCGCCTGCTCGGTTGGGATGTCCTCGAGTTCACCTGGGCGTTCTACGTCGACCATCCGGAGCGGCTCTGCACCCAGGTCGGCCAGGCCCTCCGCCGTTCTGGCGTCGATCTGTTGCGCCCAGCGCAACACATCGACGCAATTTCGGATCGGTGAGGGTCAGGGGGTGGGGGTGAGGCGGGAGACGGGGCCGGTGAGGTCGAGGAGGTAGACCTCGCCGGTGGCGTCGACGCCGAAGGAGACCGGGGCGCCGGCGCCGGTGGCGACCACGGCATCGTCGAGCACCTCGCCGGTCCCACGGTCGAGGGCCAGGGCCCGGACGTCGGGCAGGCAGTTGTCGCCGTAGAGGTAGGCGCCCGCCAGGTCCGGGATGGCCTCCCCCCGGTAGACCACCCCGCCGGTCACCGAGCACCCGCCGTCGTCGTGGGGGTAGGTGAGCACCGGCGGGGTGTGGTCGTCGGGCTCGACGCCGTCCTCGAGGGGGGCGTCGCCCTCCATCTCGCTCCAGCCCAGGTTGGCGCCCCGGCCCGCCCCGGTGCCGTCGGGTCCGGCGGGCAGCCAGTCGACCTCCTCCTGCCGGTCGCCGCCCACGTCGCCGATCCACAGGTCGCCGGTGGCCGGGTCGAAGGAGAACCGCCACGGGTTGCGCACGCCCTTCAGCCACACCTCGGGGCGGGCGCCCTCCTCGCCGACGAAGGGGTTGTCGGCCGGGATGGCGTAGGCCGATCCGCCCTCGCCCCGGGGGTCGATGCGGATGAGCGAGCCCTGGAGCTGGTCGGGGTCCTGGCCCGCCCCCAGCGGGTCGCCCTGCGAGCCGCCGTCACCGAGGCCGAGGTAGAGGTACCCGTCGGGGCCGAACACGATGTTGCCGCCGTTGTGGTTGGCGAAGGGCTGGTCGAGGTTGAACACGACCCGCCGGCTGGCCGGGTCGACGGCGCCGTCGGGCCCGAGGGTGTACTCCGCCACCCGGGAGTCGCCGTTCAGGTCGGTGGACGAGACGTACAGGTGCTCGCCGGAGGGCGACGCGGCCAGGCCGAGCACCCCCCGCTCGCCGTCGGTCGTGGTCTCGTCGGACAGGTCGAGGACGGTGGTGGCGTCGCCGGTGGTCAGGTCGAGGTCGACCACCTCACCGGCCCGCTGGGCGACGTAGGCCCGGTCGGGGACCCCGGGACGCACGGCCATCGCCGTGGGCTGGTCGAGGGTCGCCACCGGCTCGAGGCCGACCTCGACGCCGGCCAGCGTGGTGACGTCGGTGACCGGCACCGTCGTCGGCGTCAACGGGGTGGGCTCGACCACCGGGGCGGTCGTGTCGCTGGGGCGGGCCTCGCCGTCGTCGCCCCCGCAGGCGGTGGCGGTCACCAGCAGGGCCAGGGCCAGACCCACGCCCGGGACGGTGCCCCTCACCGGACCGGCCGGATCAGGCCCTCTTGGACCACCGAGACCGCCAGCCGCCCGTCGGCGGTGAAGATGTGGCCCTGGGCCAGGCCCCGGCCCCCCGACGCCGACGGGGTCTCCTGCACGTACAGCAGCCACTCGTCGGCCCGGAACGGGCGGTGGAACCACATGGCGTGGTCGAGGC
>CAYTJS010000301.1:0-4666 GCA_964438115.1 uncultured Iamiaceae bacterium | reverse complement strand
TGCACTGGGACCGCAAGCTCGACGCCCTGTTGGCCCAGGCCCTCATGAGCATCCAGGCCGTGAAGGGCGTGGCCATCGGCGACGGCTTCGAGGTGGCTGCCCTGCGGGGTAGCGAGGCCCACGACCCCATCAGTTGGGACGAGGACACCGGGACCTACGCCCGGGACTCGGACCGGGCGGGTGGGGTCGAGGGGGGCATCTCCACGGGCAGCCTGCTCGTGGCCCAGGTGGCGATGAAGCCCCTGGCCACCCTCAACCGGCCGGTGTTGAAGACCGTCGACACGGCCAGCAAGGAGGAGACGGTGTCCTTCAAGGAGCGCACCGACGTGACCGCCGTGCCCGCCATGGGCGTGGTGGCCGAGACCATGACCGCCCTGGTCCTGGCCCAGGAGGCCACCCGCAAGTTCGGGGGTGACTCCCTCGACGAGTTCGTCGCCAACGCCGAGGCCTACACGGCTGCCGTGCGCACGCGTGACCTCGGGGCGGTAAAGGCGTGACCCGTCACGTGGTGCTGGTCGGGCTGATGGGCGCGGGCAAGAGCGCCGTGGGCCGACGGGTGGCCGCCCGTCTGGTCCGGCCGTTCAGCGACAGCGATGCGGTGGTCGAGGACCGTACCGGCCGCACCGTGGGCGAGATCTGGCGCCTCGACGGCGAGGCCGCCTTCCGGGCCATGGAGGCCGACGCCCTGCGGGCCGCCCTCGCCGACCCCACCCCCTCGGTGATCGCCGCCGCCGGCGGCACGGTGATCGACGAGGGCAACCGGGCGGCGATGCAGGAGGCCGAGGCCGTGGTCATCTGGCTGCGGGCCGATCCCACCACCCTGCTCGGCCGGGTCCAGCACGGCGACCACCGCCCCCTGCTCGACGAGGACGCCGCCGGCACGCTGGCCCGGCTGCACGAGGAGCGCCGGGCCCTCTACGAGGAGGTGGCCGACGCGGTCATCGACGTCGACGACCTGGACCTCGACCAGGTGGCCGAACGGGTGCTGGCCGAGGTCGAGGCCGCGGGGTGATCACCGTCCCCGTCGCCCTCCCCGAGGGCGGCTACGACGTCCTCGTGGGCCACGGGGCCCGTCACCGCCTGCTCGAGGTCCTGCCGGTGGGCGCCGAGCGGGCGGCGGTGGTGACCCAGGAGGCCATCGGCGTCCCGGTCGACCCCGGCGTCGAGCACGAGGTCTTCCGGCTCGACGAGGGCGAGGAGGCCAAGTGCCTGGAGAGCGTCGAGGACCTGTGCCGGCGCTTCTCCCGCTGGGGCCTGACCCGCAAGGACGTCGTCGTCGCCGTGGGTGGGGGCGTGGTGACCGACACGGCCGGCTTCGCGGCCGCCGTGTACCACCGGGGCGTGGCGGTGGTCCACGTGCCCACCACGCTGCTGGGCCAGGTCGACGCCGCCATCGGCGGCAAGACCGGCGTCAACCTGCCCGAGGGCAAGAACCTGGTCGGGGCCTTCTGGCAGCCCGCCGCCGTGCTCTGCGACACCGAGGTGCTGAGCACCCTGCCACCCCGCGAGTACGCCAGCGGTCTGGGCGAGATGGCCAAGTACCACTTCCTCACGGGCATCGAGTTGGCCGACCTGCCCCTCGACGAGCGGGTGGCGGCCTGTGTCGGGATCAAGGCCGACCTGGTCGTGCGCGACCCCCACGAGGCGGGGGATCGGGCCTTGCTGAACTACGGCCACACCCTGGCCCATGCCCTCGAGACGGCCGGCGCCTACGACCTGCGTCACGGCGAGGCGGTGGCGGTGGGCCTGGTCTTCGCCGCCGTGCTGGCCCGCCGGATGGAGCGCATCGACGACGAGCGGGTGGCCGAGCACCGAGCCGTGGTCACCGGCTACGGCCTGCCCTCGACCGTCGACGGCGGTCTGGCCCCGGCCGAGCTGCTCGAGCTGATGCGCCGGGACAAGAAGGCCACCCACGGGCTGACCTTCGTGCTCGACGGCCCCCGGGGCGTCGAGGTGGTCACCGGGGTGGAGGACCGTCACGTCCTCGACGCCCTCGAAGAGGTGCGGGGATGAGCAAGCGGGCACCCATCGTCCTCCTGCTGTCGGGACCCAACCTGAACCTGCTCGGCGACCGCGAGCCGGAGATCTACGGCACCGAGACGCTCGACGACCACGTGAAGGCGGCCACCAAGGCCGCCGCCGCCCGGGGCCTCACCCTCGAGCACCTCCAGTCCAACCACGAGGGCGTGCTCGTCGACGCCATCCAGGGGGCTCGGGGCCGCTGCGCCGCCATCGTCATCAACCCTGGCGCCCTGACCCACTACGCCTGGAGCCTCCACGACGCCCTGGCCGCCTTCGCCGGCCCCGTCGTCGAGCTGCACCTGTCCGACCCCGAGACCCGCGAGCCCTGGCGGCACGTGTCGGTGGTGGCCCCGGTGGCCGCCGCCCGCGTCGTCGGCCAGGGCGGGGCGGGCTACCCGGCGGCAGTGGCCGCCGCCGCCGACCTGCTGGAGGAGCACCGTTGAGCACCCTCGACCTGGCCGCCCTGCCCCCGATGGACGTGGGCGCCCGCCTCGACCGCCTGCGGGGGGCCCTCGACGAGGCCGGCCTCGACGCCCTGCTCGTGACCCGACTGGTGAACGTGCGCTACCTGACCGGCTTCACCGGGTCGGCGGCCCTGCTGCTGGTGCGCCCCGACTCGGCCCTGTTCGTGAGCGACGGCCGCTACCGGGAGCAGTCGGCCGAGGAGCTGGCCGCCGCCGGGGTGGACGACGCCGTCACCGTCGAGATCCTCAACCAGGGTCAGAAGGAGGCCGTGGTGGCCGCCGCGGACGGGGCGCGGCGTCTCGGCCTCGAGGCCGACCACGTCACCTGGGCCCAGCAGCAGAAGTACGCGGGGGAGTGGTTCCCCGACGCCGAGCTGGTGGCCACCGAGCGCCTGGTCGAGGACCTGCGTCTGGTGAAGGACGCCGGCGAGGTGGCCCGCATCCGGGCCGCCTGCGCCACCGCCGACGCCGCCCTGGCCGCCGTGCGCCACCGGTTGGTCGAGGGCCCCACCGAGGAGGAGTTCGCGCTCGAGCTGGACACCGAGATCCGCCGCCTGGGCGCCGAGGGCAACAGCTTCGAGACCATCGTGGCCTCCGGCCCGAACGGGGCCAAGCCCCACGCCCGGCCCGGTCCCCGGCGCATCGCCGAGGGCGACCTCGTCGTCCTCGACTTCGGGGCCCTGGTGGACGGCTACTGCTCGGACATGACCCGGACCTTCGCCATCGGCGAGGTCGACGCGGTGCAGCAGCGGATGCTCGACGTCGTCGGGGCCTCGCAGGCCGCCGGGGTGGCGGCCGTGACCGCCGGCGTCGACGCCAAGGTGGTGGACGACGCCACCCGGGCCGTCATCGACGAGGCGGGCTGGGGCGATGCCTTCCTGCACAGCACCGGCCACGGGGTCGGCCTCGAGATCCACGAGGACCCGAGGGTGGCGCAGACCTCGGAAGCTACGCTGCGCCCCGGCTACGTCGTGACCGTCGAGCCCGGGGTGTACCTCCCCGAGCACGGCGGCGTCCGCATCGAGGACACCGTCGTGGTCACCGACCAGGGGTGCGAGGTCCTGACCGGCGCGCCCAAGTCCACCGATCCGCTCGCCGCCTGAGGAATCCATCACCCGATGCCCGCCATCACCACCAACGACCTGAAGACCGGGATGTACCTCGTCATCGACGACGACCTGGTCCAGGTGGTCGACTTCCAGCACGTGAAGCCGGGCAAGGGCCACGCCTTCGTGCGCACCACCCTGAAGAACGCCCGCACCGGCGCCGTGGTCGACCGCACCTTCCGCGCCGGCGAGAAGGTCGAGCGGGTCACCGTCGACAAGCGCGAGATGCAGTACCTGTACCACGACGGGTCGGACTACGTGTTCATGGACAACACGACCTACGACCAGCTGAACGTGCCCGGCGCCACCCTCGGCTCGGCCGCCGACTACGTGGTCGAGGGCTCCACCGCCATCCTCCAGCTCTTCGGCACCGAGATCGTGGGCGTGGACCTGCCCGCCTCCGTCGAGCTGAGCATCACCGAGACCGAGCCCGGTGTGCAGGGCGACCGGGTCTCGGGGGCCCGCAAGCCGGCCACCCTCGAGACCGGCCTCGTGGTCCAGGTCCCGCTGTTCATCGAGCCCGGCGAGCGCATCAAGGTCGACACCCGCTCCGGCGAGTACCTGAGCCGGGCCTGAGTGACCTCCCAACGTCGGCTGGCCCGGGAAGCGGCGCTCAGCCTCCTCTACGAGGCCGAGGTCAAGAACCAGCCGTCGGCGGAGATCCTGGCCGAGCAGGTGCTCGACCCGGACCCCTTCACCGCCGACGTCGTCACCGGGGTGGCCGACGCCGGTGAGGAGATCGACGCCCTCATCCGCCAGTACGCCACCGGGTGGCCGCTGGAGCGGATGCCGGCGCTCGACCGCACGCTGTTGCGGATGGGCGTCTACGAGCTGACCCACCGTCCCGACGTGCCCACCGGGGTGGTGCTGTCGGAGATCGTGGACCTGGCCAGCCAGTTCTCCACCGACGAGTCGGGACCCTTCGTGAACGGGGTGCTGGCCGCCATCGCCCGCGAGGTGCGACCGAGCGAACAGGGCGGCCCTGGCGCCGATCCCGCTCCCTGACCCGCCCCTCGGCGCCGGGGCCCTGGCCCTGCGTCCGTGGGCCCCGGGGGACGCCGCCGTGTTGGCGGC
>CAYTJS010000300.1:0-4675 GCA_964438115.1 uncultured Iamiaceae bacterium | reverse complement strand
GTCGTCGGCGGGGGGCGACCAGGTCAGCTCGAGGGTGTCGCCGGCGCCGGGGGCGACGGCGAGGGCGGTCGGGGCACCCGGGACCGTCCGGGGTGTGGCGGCCGCCGGCCCGGCCGGGGCGGACTCGCCGCCGGCGGTGACCGCCGTGACCGTGTAGGCGTGGGCGGTGCCGTTGACCAGGCCGGTGTCGGCGAACGTGGTGATGGCGGCGTCGAGCTCGTCGATCAGGCTGTTGTCGCGGTAGAGGCGGTACCCGATGACGGGGCTGCCGCCACTGTCGGCGGGCGGGGCCCACGACATGGTGACCGAGCCGTTGCCGGGCACGGCGGTGAGCGCCGTGGGGGCACCGGGGACCGTGCGGGGGGTGGCGGTGACGGGACCGGCGGCGGCGGACTCGCCGCCCGCGGTCACGGCGGTGACGGTGTAGGCGTACTCGGTGCCGTTGGCCCGGCTGCCGTCGGTGACGGTGGTGGTCCCGGCCCCGACCTCGGCGACCAGGGCGGCGTCAGGGGACGCCGGCGACGTGACCTAGGTTGACCGGCATGGCACCGGGTCGGCTGGAGGAGTTGGGGTTCTACGCGCTGGCGGGGGCGCCGGAGTCGCCGGCCGAGCTGCTCGACGAGGTCCGTCAGGGCGAGGCCATGGGGCTGGGGACGGCGTTCATCTCCGAGCGCTACAACATCAAGGAGGCCTGCGCCCTGTCGGGGGCGGCGGGGGCGGTGACCTCCGAGATCCAGGTCGCCACCGGGGCCACCAACCACAACACCCGGCACCCGATGGTGACGGCATCCTTCGCCACCACCATGCACCGGCTCACCGGTGGGCGGTTCTCGCTGGGGTTGGGCCGGGGCATCGCCCCGATGCAGGACGCCTTCGGGATCGGGCGCATCACCACCGCCGAGATGGAGGACATGGCCGGGCTGTTGCGGCAGCTGTGGCACGGCGAGGTGGTCATGGGCCACGACGGCCCCGCCGGGTCCTGGCCCATCCTGCACCTGGGCACCGAGTTCGACGACGACATCCCGCTCCTGCTCACCGCCTTCGGACCCCACTCGCTGGCCCTGGGCGGCCGGGCCTTCGACGGCGTGATCCTCCACACGTTCTTCACCGACGAGACGCTGGCCCGCTGCGTCCGCACGGTGAAGGAGGCCGCCGAGCAAGCCGGCCGCGACCCCGACTCGGTGGTCGTCTGGTCGTGCCTGGCCACGGTGGGCGACCACCTGCCCGAGGACCTGCGGCTGCGCAAGACGGTGGGGCGCATGGCCACCTACCTGCAGGGCTACGGCGACCTGATGGTCACCACCAACGGGTGGGACCCGGCGGTGCTGGCGCGGTTCCGGGCCGACGACGTGGTCGCCACGTTCCCCGGGGCCATCGACCAGAAGGCGACCACCGACCAGCTCGAGCACATCGCCACCCTCCTGCCCGACGAGTGGCTGGCGCCCGCCGCCACCGGAAGCCCCGAGCAGTGCGTGGCCACCATCCGGGGCCAGTTCGACCTGGGGGCCGACGCCGTCATCCTCCACGGCGCCACCCCCACCGAGCTGGTGCCGGTGGTCGAGGCCTACCGGGCCTCGGCGTGAGCACCCCCGGCCCCGTCGACGACGCCGCCGAGCTCACCCCCGCCTGGCTCACCGCCGCCCTGCGGGCGTCGGGCCACGACGTCGAGGTCACCGCCGTGCGCAGCGAGCCCGTCGGCCATGGCCAGATCGGCTCGAACCACCGCCTTCACCTCACCCACGACGCCGGCCCGGCGGTGCCGGCCACCCTGATCGCCAAGCTGGGGTCGGGCGAGGACCGTTCGATCGTGGCCGGCGGCTACCGGAAAGAGGTGGCCTTCTACCTCGACCTGGCGCCGACCGTGGCGGCCCGGACGCCGGCCTGCCGGCACGGGTCGATCACCGAGGACGGCACGGTCTTCACCCTGCTCCTCGACGACCTGACCCCGGCCGTGCCCGGCGACCAGGTGGCCGGGGCTACCGCCGAGGCCGTCACCGCCGCCGTCGAGACGCTGGCCGGCCTGCACGGGCCCCGGTGGGGGGACCCGACGCTCTGGGACCACCCCGAGCTGGAGGCGACCGACGAGGACGGGGCGGCCGTCCTGGGCGCCATCTTCGCCGACGCCGTGACCACCTTCGCCGACCGGTACCGGGCCGAGCTGGCCGAGGGGGAGGAGGCGCTGCTGGGCCGGGTCGCCGAGGCCCTGCCCACCTGGATCCGGGCCCGGCCCGAGCGCTTCACCCTCCTCCACGGCGACTTCCGCCTCGACAACCTGCTCTTCGCCCCCGACGGCACGGTCCACGCCGTGGACTGGCAGACCACGACCGCCGGCCACCCCGGTCGGGACCTGGCCTACCTGGTGGCCACCAGCCTCGAGCCCGGGGCCCGGCGCCGCCACGAGGCCGACCTGGCCGCGACCTACGCCACGGCCCTGGCCGCCCACGGGGTACGGGATCACACGGCCGAGGACGCCTTCGAGGACCTGCGCCTCGGGACCCTGCAGGGGCCGATGATCACCGTCCTCGGCGCGGTCTACGCCACCGCCGGACGCAGCGACCGGGCCGACGCCATGTTCCTGGCCATGCTGCACCGGTCGCTGGCCGCGGTGGCCGACCTGGACCCCTTCGCCCTGCTCTGATCACCGCGGCTCGAGCGGCCGGGCCAGGGTGATGGTGGCGTCGAGGCCGCCACCGGGGGCCTCCCGCAGCTCGATGTGGCCGCCGTCGGCCAGCACCAGCTTCTCGACGATGGCCAGGCCCAGGCCGCTCGACCCCGTCCGCTCCCGGCCCTGCCAGAAGCGGTCGAAGGCATGCGCCCGCTGCTCGGCCGAGAGCCCGGGGCCCTCGTCCCGTACGTGCAGGGTCGGCCCGCCCGGGGTGTCGACGGCGGCCAGGGTGATGGTCGAGCCCGGGGGCGAGACCTCGACGGCGTTGTCGACGAGGTTGTCCACCACCTGGCTCAGCCGGTCGGGAGTGGCCCGGGCCCACAGGTCGGGGCGGGCCCGGACCTCGATGGTGACCCCCCGCTCCTGGGCCACCGGGGCCCACATCTCCAGCCGCTCCTGCAGGGCGGCGCCCAGCTCGACGGGCTCGGCGGTGACCAGGGCCGAGGCCCGGTCGGCCCGGGCCAGGGCCAGCAGCCCGTCCACCAGGCGGGAGAGTCGGTCGGTCTCGGCGATGGCGGCCCGCAGCTCGTCGGCGTCCTCGCCGGCGGCGCCGGCCTCGACGTTCTCCAGCCGCAGGCGCAGGGCGGTGAGGGGGGTCCGCAACTGGTGGGAGGCGTCGGCCACGAAGGCGTCCTGGGCGCCGACCAGCTCCTCGAGCCGTTGGGCGGTGTCGTTGAAGGCCCGGGCCAGGGCCCGCACCTCGGGGGGGCCGTCGTCACCGTCGGCCCGGGCGCTCAGGTCGCCCTCGCCCAGGGTGACGGCGGCCTCCTGCAGGTCGCGCAGCGGGCGGGTCACCGACCGGGCGAGGGTCACGGCGATGGCAGTGGCCGCCAGCAACGACACGACGGCCACCCCGCCGAGCGTCAACCAGACCCGCTGCACCCGCCCGTCGACCTCGTCGGTGGGGTAGGTGAGCCGGACGGCGCCGTGGACCTCACCACCGGACGCCACGGGGACGGCGACGTAGAGCAGATCGGTGCCCAGGAGGTCCGAGGAGCGGGTGCCGGTGGCCACCGCTCCGCTCAGGGCGTCGGCGATCTCGGGGCGGTCGCCGTAGCCGGAGGCCCCCGCCACGGGATCGGAGTCGGCCACGAGGTCGCCGGTCTGGTCGACGATGACGACCCGCGCCCCGGTGCGCTCCTCGTAGCCGTCGGCGATGGCCTGCAGGTCCTCGTCGGCCAGCCCCTCGAGGGTGTCCTCGGCGAAGGAGCCGAGGGTCCGGGCATCCCGTTCGAGGCCGAGGGTCAGGCGGTCGCGCTCGCGTTCGGCGGCGCTGATGCCGAGGGGCACCATGAGGACCACCAGCACCAGGACGGTGAGGCCCAGGAAGGAGAGGACGAAACGCCGGCTCATGCCGGCCTAGGCCTCGCCGGCGGTGCGGAAGCCCACGCCCCGCACCGTCTCGATGAGGGTGGGGTCACCCAGCTTGCGACGCAGGGCGGCGACGTGGACGTCGAGGGTCTTGGTGGGGCCGTACCAGTGGGCGTCCCACACCGTCTCCATGATCTCGTCGCGGGTGCGGGTGGCCCCGGGGTCCTCGGTGAGGAGGGCCAGCAGGTCGAACTCCTTGCGGGTGAGTTCGATCTCGGTGCCGCCCCGGCTGACCCGCCGGGCGCGGACGTCGACCTCGACGTCGCCCAGCCGGCGGACCTCGGCGGCGGCCGCCGGGCGGGACTCGGTGCGCCGGGCGACGGCGCGGATGCGGGCCACCAGCTCGCGGAGGCCGAAGGGCTTCACCACGTAGTCGTCGGCGCCCAGTTCGAGGCCGATGACCCGGTCCACCTCCTCGCCCCGGGCCGTCACCACGATGATGGGCACGTCGGAGTCGGCCCGCAGGCGACGACACACCTCGTAGCCGTCGAGGTCGGGCAGGCCGAGGTCGAGCAGCACCAGGTCGGCCGGCGCCGCGGCCAGGGCGGCGGCACCGGTGGCGACCCGGGTGACGGTGAAGCCCTCCCGTCCCAGCCCCAAGACCAGGGGGTCCCCGATGGAGTCGTCCTCCACCACGAC
>CAYTJS010000299.1:825-4688 GCA_964438115.1 uncultured Iamiaceae bacterium | reverse complement strand
GCCGCCACCAAGACCACCACCGCCAAGAAACCAGCCGCCACCAAGACCACGGCGACCAAGAAGACCTCGGCGGCGCCCGCCAAGAAGGCGCCGGCCCGCAAGCCCAGGTCCCCCTTCACCGAGGCGTTCCTGAAGAAGCAGCACGCCGCCCTCCTCGAGGAGCGGGCCCGCTACCTCAACCAGGCCGAGACGCTCCAGCAGGAGGCCGACCAGCTGGCCGCCGACCGCGAGCCCGGCGACGTCCAGTTCGACGAGGAGTCCGGCGAGGGTGACACCATCGCCGTCGAGCGCGAGCGCGATCTCACCCTCTCGGCCCAGGCCCGCGACGCCGTACGCCAGATCGACGAAGCCCTGGACCGCTACGACCGTGGCGTCTACGGCATCTGCATCCACTCCGGCGAGCCCATCCCCAAGGCCCGCCTCGAGGCCATCCCCTGGGCCGCCGAGAAGGTCGAGTTCAAGGTCGCCCGCCTCGGCCGCTGACCGACCTCCCCGGCCCCGCCGTCCGTAGACTGCACGGTCCCCCCACCGACGAGGCCGCGCTCCGGCGAGCGCAGCGAGGACGACCGTGACCGACAGCGCCGAGCCCACGCCCTACCCCGCCGTCACGCCCACCGGCGACTTCCCCGCCGTCGAGGAGCGGGTCCTGGCCCGCTGGGCCGCCGACGGCACGTTCGAGCGCTCCATCGAGGCCCGCTCCCCCGACGACGAGTACGTCTTCTACGACGGGCCCCCGTTCGCCAACGGCCTCCCCCACTACGGCCACTTCCTCACCGGCTACGTGAAGGACGTGGTGCCCCGCTACCAGACCATGCGGGGTCACCGGGTCGAGCGCCGCTTCGGCTGGGACTGCCACGGCCTGCCCGCCGAGATGGAGGCCGAGCGTCAGCTCGGCGTCTCGGGCCGGCGCCAGATCCAGGACTTCGGCATCGACCGGTTCAACGACTTCTGCCGCACCTCGGTCATGCAGTACACGGCCGAGTGGGAGCAGTACGTCACCCGCATGGCCCGCTGGGTCGATTTCGAGCACGACTACAAGACCATGGACACCGACTACATCGAGTCGGTCATCTGGGCCTTCAAGCAGCTCTGGGACAAGGGCCTCGTCTACAAGGCCCACCGGGTCATGCCCTACTCGTGGGGCGCCGAGACACCGCTGTCCAACTTCGAGATCCGCTTGGACGACGCCACCCGGCCCCGCCAGGACCCGGCCCTCACCGTGGCCTTCCGCCTGGTCCCCGTCGAGGGCGACCCCGGCCCGATGTCCATCCTCGTCTGGACGACCACGCCCTGGACGCTGCCGTCCAACCTGGCCGTGGCCGTCGGCCCCGACATCGCCTACGTCGTCCTGCGCGACCCGGCCACCGACGAGCACTACGTCATCGGCGAGGCCGTCCTCGACGCCTACGCGGCCCAGCTCGGTGACCTCGAGACGGTGGCCACCATCACCGGCCGCGACCTGGCCGAGCGTCGCTACGAGCCCCTCTTCGACTACTTCGCCGACCACCCGAACAGCTTCCGGGTGCTCGTGGCCGACTACGTCGACACCGAGGAGGGCACCGGCGTGGTCCACCTCGCCCCCGGCTTCGGCGAGGAGGACCAGAAGGTCTGCGAGGCCGCCGGGATCGACCTGGTCGTGCCCGTCGACGACGCCGGCCGCTTCACCGCCGAGGTCCCCGACTGGGAGGGCGTCAACGTCTTCGACGCCAACCCCGAGGTCATCAAGGCCCTGAAGGCCCGGGGCCTGGTGGTCCGTCACGACAGCTACGAGCACAACTACCCGCACTGCTGGCGCACCGACACGCCGATCATCTACAAGGCCGTGGACTCCTGGTTCGTGGAGGTCACCGCCTTCCGCGACCGCCTCGTGGCCCTCAACCAGGAGATCAACTGGATCCCCGAGAACGTCCGGGACGGCCAGTTCGGCAAGTGGTTGGAGGGGGCCCGGGACTGGTCGATCAGCCGGAACCGCTTCTGGGGCTCACCGATCCCGGTCTGGGTGAGCGACGACCCCGCGTACCCCCGCACCGATGTCTACGGCTCGCTCGACGAGATCGAGGCCGACTTCGGCGTGCGCCCGGCCGACCTGCACCGCCCCACCGTCGACGAGCTGGTGCGGCCCAATCCCGACGACCCCACCGGCACCGCGATGATGCGCCGGGTCCCCGAGGTGCTCGACTGCTGGTTCGACTCGGGCTCGATGCCCTACGCCCAACTGCACTACCCCTTCGAGAACCAGGAGCGATTCGAGGAGCACTTCCCCGCCGACTTCATCGTCGAGTACATCGCCCAGACCCGCGGCTGGTTCTACACGCTGCACGTCCTGTCGACGGCGCTGTTCGACCGGCCCCCGTTCCAGAACGTGATCTGCCACGGGATCCTCCTGGCCGAGGGCGGGCGCAAGATCTCCAAGCGCCTGCGCAACTACCCCGAGCCCGACCTCGTCTTCTCGACCCACGGCTCCGACGCCCTGCGCTGGTACTTCATGTCCTCACCGATCCTGCGCGGCCTCGACATCGAGATCGACGCCGAGGGCACCAAGATCGCCGAGGTGGTGCGCACGGTGCTCCAGCCCCTGTGGAGCGCCTACCACTTCTTCACGCTCTACGCGAACGTCGACGGCCACCGGGCCCGCTGGCGCACCGACGCCACCGACACCCTCGACCGCTACCTGCTGGCCAAGACCCACGAACTGGTGGCCGAGGTCACCGACCGCATGGACGCCTACGACATCGCCGGGGCCTGCGCCCGGGTGCTCGCCTACGTCGAGGCCCTGAACAACTGGTACATCCGCCGCAGCCGCGACCGTTTCTGGGCCCCCGCCGCCGAGGCCGAGGCCGCCCACAAGGCCGACGCCTACGACACCCTGTACACGGCACTGGTCACCCTGTGCCGGGTCGCCGCCCCCCTGCTCCCGCTGCTCACCGACGAGATCCACCGCGGCCTCACCGGCGGCGACAGCGTGCACCTCGACGACTGGCCCGACGCCGACGACCTGCCCGCCGACCCCGAGTTGGTGACGGCCATGGACCGGGTGCGCCAGGTGGCCTCCGCGGCCCTCTCCCTGCGCTTCGCCGAGGGGCTGCGGGTGCGTCTGCCCCTGGCCCGCCTGACCGTGGCCGGCGCCGGCACCGAGGCGCTGGCGCCCTTCACCGCCCTCGTCGCCGACGAGGTGAACGTGAAGGAGGTCGTGCTCAGCGACGACCCGTCGGCCCTCGCCACCTTCCGCCTCCGCCCCAACGGCAAGGTGCTCGGCCCGCTGCTCGGCGGCGCCGTGCAGGAGGTCATGAAGGCCGCCCGCGAGGGCGAGTGGACCGCGGGCGACGACGGCACCGTCCTCGTCGCCGGTCACCGCCTGACCCCCGACCAGTACGACCTGGCCGTCGAGGCGGGCACCGAGGGCGCCACCGCCGCCCTGCCCGGCAACGACACCGTGGTGGCCCTCGACACCGAACTGACCGACGAACTCCGGGCCGAGGGCATGGCCCGCGACCTGGCCCGCCTCGTCCAGCAGGCCCGCAAGGACCGGGGGCTGGCCGTCACCGACCGCATCGCCCTCACCGTGCGCCTCCCGGCCGCCGTTCGTGAGGCCGTGTCGCCCTTCGAGGCCGACCTGGCCGCCCAGGTCCTGGCCACCTCGGTCACCCACGACGACGACGTCGACCTCCCCCTGACCGGAGAGATCGACGGCCACCCCGTCGCCTTCGAGATCGTCACGGCCTAGGCCGTCGAGGCGGTGGCGCGCCCGCCAGGGCGCCCACCGCCCTGGGGAGCGAGCACAGCGAGCCGGGGGCGAAGCCCCCGAGGAAGATCGACGGCCACCCCGTCGCCTTCGAGATCGTCACGGCCTAGGCCGTCGAGGC
>CAYTJS010000299.1:0-725 GCA_964438115.1 uncultured Iamiaceae bacterium | reverse complement strand
GGTGGCGCGCCCGCCAGGGCGCCCGCGCTCAGCCCCAGCCGGCGCGGCGCCAGGCCCGGCACCAGGTGAGGTAGGCGACCACGTCGTCGGGTTCGGGGGCGTGGTCGGTGGTGCCGTAGGCGGTCAGGAGGCGGAAACCCAGGTAGGCCCGGTCGGGCAGCGGCAGCAGGGGCCACCGGTGCCACCAGCCGGGGGCGGCCAGGGCGACGACCTGGCGCAGCGCCGTGGGCCACAGGCGGGGCCGGGCCGCCACGGCGCCCACCGACGGGAGCCAGGCCCGCAGGGGCGGGAGCGCAGCGACGGTCACCATCCGGTTGCTCAACCTACCCTGGGGCCGATGGCGACCCAGGAGGCCCTGCCCCGTCCCGACGCCGCCGCGGCCACCCTCGCCCGCATCGCCGACAACGTCGAGCAGGTCATCTGCGGCAAGCGGGACGTGATCGAGTTGGTGCTCCTGGGCCTGGTGGCCGAGGGCCACCTACTGGTCGAGGACGTGCCCGGCGTGGGCAAGACCAGCCTGGCCAAGGCCCTGGCCCGCTCCCTCGACGTCGAGTTCGGCCGCATCCAGTTCACCCCCGACCTCCTGCCCTCCGACGTGGTGGGCAGTTCGGTGTGGGACCGGGAGGAGCGACGGTTCCGGTTCCAGGCCGGCCCCGTCTTCGCCGGGGTGGTCCTGGCCGACGAGATCAACCGGGCCTCCCCCAATACCCAGTCGGCCCTGCTCG
>CAYTJS010000298.1:0-4695 GCA_964438115.1 uncultured Iamiaceae bacterium | reverse complement strand
GGCCGCGGCCAGGTCGAACTCGGAACGCACGGGTACCCCGGCAGCGAGGGCCCGGGCGAAGACCGGGTGGCGGTCGGGCACGCCGGGACTGGGGAGCAGGGCGTCGGCCCCGTCGAGGGCGGCGGCCAGGGCACCGTCGTCGGGGGCCTCGACCAGCTCGAGGCCGAGGTCCGCGGCCAGGTCCCGGTGGGCCACCGTCGGCCGGTCCTCCACCGCGACGACGGATGCACCGCGGGCCACCAGGGCGGTGGCCACGGCCCGCCCCGTCACCCCGAGGCCGACGACGACGGCGTGGCGGGGGGTCAATCGATCGCCCCCGTCGACAGGTAGTCGGCGTAGTAGAGCCCGATGCCGACGGCCGTGCAGATGCCCGAGAGGATCCAGAAGCGGATGATGACCACGGTCTCGGGCCAGCCCCGCAGCTCGAAGTGGTGGTGGATGGGCGCCATGCGGAACACCCGGCGCCCGGTCAGGCGGAAGCTGCCCACCTGGATGATGACCGAGAGGGTCTCGACCACGAACAGGCCGCCGACCAGGGCCAGCAGCAGGATCGTGTTGTTGAGCAGGGCCAGACCGGCGAGGGCGGCGCCGATGGCCAGGGACCCGGTGTCGCCCATGAAGATGCGGGCCGGCGGGGCGTTCCACCAGAGGAACCCGACGCAGGCCCCGGCCATGGCCGCGGCCACCACCGCCAGGTCGAGGGCGTGGGGCACCCCGTAGACGAACGGGTGCCGGAACCCCCAGAAGCCGACGATGATGAAGGCGGCGAAGGCCAGCGTCGCCGCCCCACCGGCCAGGCCGTCGAGGCCGTCGGTCAGGTTCACCGCGTTGGTGGCCCCGACGATGAGCAGCACGGCGAAGATCGACCAGCCCCAGGTCCCCAGGTCGATGCCGACGTCGCCGGCCCGGGTGAACGAGAGCTCGGTCGACACCGGGGCGTGGTTGACCACGAGGGCGGCGAAGAGGATGGCGACGCCGAACAGCCCCAGGAACTTGGTGCGGGCGGTGAGCCCGAGGTTGCGGGCCCGGCGCACCTTGATCCAGTCGTCGGCCAGGCCCACCAGGCCGGCCCCGACCATGACCATCATCACGATCAGACCCGAGCGGGTGATGATGCGGCTGTTGGAGATGTCCGAGAGCACGTAGCCCACCACCGCCCCCAGGACGATGGCCGCCCCGCCCATGGTCGGCGTGCCTGCCTTGGTGGCGTGGCCCTGGGGCCCGTCCTCACGGATGGGCTGGCCGATCTGGCGCCGGGTCAGCACGTCGATGAGCACCTTGGTCCCCACCAGCGACACCATCAGCGCCACCCCGGCCGCGAACAAGAGGGTTCTCATCGTTCCCCGCTCCGCTCGGGGCGTTGCCACGCAGGCCGCCCGCTCCGCTCGGGGCGTTGCCACGCAGGCCGCCCGCTCCGCTCCTCGACGGTCACGTCCGGGCTCACGCGCACGCCTCCCCGGGGTGGGCGCGGTGGTGGAGGGCGGTGGCCGCCACCTCGCGGTCGTCGAAGTCGATGACGTGGTCGCCCAGGTCCTGGGTGGTCTCGTGGCCCTTGCCGGCCACCACCACAAGGTCGCCGGGGCCGGCCAGGGCGACGGCGCGGGCGATGGCCCGGGCCCGGTCGGGGTCGACGACGAGGTCGTTCTCGCGTTCGATGCCGTTGGTCACGGCCTCGATGATGGCCGCCGGGTCCTCGCTGCGGGGGTTGTCGGAGGTCACGACCACCACGTCGGCCAGGCGGTCGGCCACCGCGCCCATGAGCGGACGCTTGTCGCGGTCCCGATCGCCACCGCAGCCGAAGACCACCAGGAGCCGGCCCCCGGTCAGCTCGCGGGCCGAGGTCAGGGCCTGCTCGAGGCCGTCGGGGGTGTGGGCGTAGTCGACCAGCACGGCGACCTCGCCGGGGCCGGCGACGGGCTCGAAGCGCCCCCGCACCGGTCGGGCACTCCCGAGGCCGGCGGCCACCGTGGCGGCGTCGAGCCCCAGGGCCAGGGCCGCCTCGGCGGCGGCCACGGCGTTGGCGACGTTGAAGCGGCCGGCCAGGGCCAGCTCGACGGGCTCGCCCCGCCAGGTGAACGAGGAACCGTCGACCCGGAGCTCGAGATCGGTGGCGTCGGCGGGTGACCAGGCCACGGCGGGCACAGCCACCTGGTCGAGTAGGCGCCGGCCGTAGGGATCGTCGCGGTTGACCACGGCCAGCGCCGTCCGCCCCGGCTCGAAGAGGCGGGCCTTGGCGGCGAAGTAGCGCTCCATGGTCACGTGGAAGTCCAGGTGATCCTGGGAGAGGTTGGTGAAGACCGCCACCGTGAACCAGGTACCGGTCACCCGGCGCAGCTCGAGGGCGTGGGACGAGACCTCCATGGCCACGGTGGAGGTGCCGTCGGCCACCCAGTCGGCCAGTCGGGCCTGCAGTTCGGTGGCCTCGGGGGTGGTCCGGGCGCCCGTCAACGTCCCCAGCACCCCGGTGCCCCGACCGGCGTGCTCGAGCACCGCGGCGAGCAGGTGGACCACCGTGGTCTTGCCGTTGGTGCCGGTGACCCCCACCACGGCCAGGTGGCGGCTCGGGTGGTCGAAGAAGGCGGCGGCCAGCCGACCCATGGCGGAGCGGGCGTCGGGCACCAGGATCTGGGGCACGTCGAGGCCGAGGTCACGCTCGACGACCACCGCCACCGCCCCGGCGGCCACGGCGGCCGGGGCGTGGTCGTGGCCGTCGGTGACCGCCCCGGGCAGGGCGCAGAACAACGAACCGGGGCCCACGGCCCGGCTGTCGTGGTCGACGGCGGTCACGACCACGTCGTCGGCCCCGCCCTCGGGGACGAGCACGTACTCCCCCAGCTCGTCCATGAGCGCCGTCAGCGCCTTGCTCCGGGCCGCCATCGACCTCAGCCTGCCGCCGAGACCGGGGTCAGCGTCGCGGGCGGCGGGATGCGGTAGCTCCGCAGCACCGAGGCGGCCAGGCGACTGAAGACGGGGGCGGCGACGTCACCGCCGTAGATGTTCCCCGACGGCTCGTCGATGACGACGATGATCGAGAGCGCCGGGTCGTCGGCGGGCACGAAGCCGGCGAAGGTGGCCACGTAGTGGTAGTTGCCGGCGGCGTCCTCGTAGCCGCCCCCCGGCTGGGGCTTGCGGGCGGTGCCGGTCTTGCCCGCCACCGGGTAGCCCTCGACGGCGGCGGCCTGGCCGGTGCCGCCGGCCTCGACCACGCCGGTCATCATGTCGCCCATCTGGGCGGCGGTGCTCTCCGACACCACCCGGTGCGGGGCCGGCACCTCGGGCTCGGTGCGCTCGCCGTCGGCGTCGACGATCGCCTGCACCAGGCGGGGCGGCACGTACTCGCCGCCGTTGGCGATCACGTTGAAGGCGGCCAGCACCTGGAGGGGGGTCACGGCGATGCCCTGGCCGATGGGGATGGTGCCGATGGAGGTGGCCGACCACTCCTCGGGGGGCAGGAGGATGCCGGCGGACTCCGCCGGGAAGTCCACCGCCGTCTCGGTGCCGAACCCGAACGCCCGCAGGTAGCGGTCGATGGCCTCGCTGCCGAGCTCCTGGGCCACCTGGATGGTGCCCACGTTGGAGGACTGGGCCAGCACCTCGCGGACCGACATCTCCTCGGTCTCGTGGGGATGGCTGTCGCTGAAGACATGGTCACCGACCAGCAGCTCGTCGGGCACGGGCCGGCTGGACTCGGGGGTGACCACCCCCTCCTCGAGGGCGGCAGCCAGCGTGATGACCTTGTTGACCGAGCCGGGCTCGAAGACTGCCGTTACGGCCCGGTTGTCGCCGGCCGGCTCGGGGGTCACCAGGGACCCGGAGTCCTCGTCGTAGGCGTCGATGTTGGCCATGGCCAAGATCTCGCCGGTGTCGGGACGGGTGACCACGACGGTGCCCCCGTGGGCCCCGGTGGTGGCGACCTGCTCGGCCAGGAGCCGCTCGGCCTGGTACTGGACGGCCCGGTCGATGGTCAGCTGCAGGTCCCGGCCCTGGTCGGCGGCGTCGTAGTGGTTGTCGCCGGAGGCGATGGTGTTGCCCGCCGGATCCCGCTCCACCTCGATCTGGCCCGGGTCCCCCGTCAGCAGGTCGTCGTAGCGTTCCTCGAGGCCCGACAGGCCGTCGTGGTCGATGCCCACGCTGCCGATGACCGAGCGGGCCAGGTCACCCGCCGGGTTCGACCGGGTCGGCTCGTCGGCGACGGAGATGCCGTCGAGGCCCAGGGCCTGGACCTCATCCCCCACCGTCCGGGGCACCTGGCGGGCCAGGTACTCGAAGGAGCTGTCCTGGGCCAGGGTCTCGGTCAGGTCCTGGGCGTCGAGGCCCAGCACGGGGGCCAGTGCCTGGGCCGTGCGGTACGGGTCGACGATGGCCGAGGGATCGGCCTGGATCGTGGCCGAGGGAATCGACAGCGCCAGGTCGTCGCCGTTGCGGTCGAGGATCGACCCTCGAGCGGCGGGGATGGCGGTCACCCGGGTCCGCTGCTGCTCGCCGATGGCCGCCAGCTCGTCGGCCTGGAGCACCTGCAACGAGCCGACCCGCCAGGCCACGGCCCCGAAGGCGACCACGGCCACGACGACGAGGGCGACCAGCCGGCGCTGTTCGGAGTGGGTGCGGCGAGGCAGCCCGTCGTCGTGGGCGGGGTCGGGCCGGCGCGCCGGTGCCCGCCGGCGGTGGCGGCCGGCGGGCCCCCGGCCCGGGGCG
>CAYTJS010000297.1:0-4698 GCA_964438115.1 uncultured Iamiaceae bacterium | reverse complement strand
TGGGCCACCGCGGCGCGGACGTGGTCGGCGGTGTCCCGGGTGGCCACGGCGGCGGCGACGTCGTCGGCGACGAGGGAGGCGTCCTCGGCGGCCCGGTCCCGCCGCCGGCGCTCGGCCTCGTGGTGACGGACCCAGTCGACGGCCCGGCGCCGGGTGACCACGGCCAGGAACGAGCGCAGCGACCCCCGGTCGGGGTCGAAGCGGTCGGGGCGCTCCCACAGCCGGACGAAGACCTCCTGGGCCACGTCCTCGGCGGCGGGGCCGTCGTGGAGCACCTTGCGGGCCACACTCCGCACCAGGCCGCCGAACTCGGCCACGACCGCGGCCAGGGCCCGTTCGTCGCCGGCCAGCAGCCGGTCACGCAGGAGGTGCTCGTCACCCACGGTCCCCGGGGGCACGGGCGGGCAACGTAGTCCCGCCGCCGGCATCCCTGCCGGGGCGAGCAGGGTGGCGCTCACGACGGGGGTACGGCCCCGGCCCTGCCGCCGGATCACTAGCGTCGCGGCGGTGGGGACCGATCTGTTCGACCGCTTCGCGGTGATCGACGTGGACACCCACGTCACCGAGCCGCCCGACCTGTGGACCTCTCGGGTGCCGTCGGCCATGGCCGACCAGGTGCCCCACGTGGTGGAGCGCGGCGGCACGGCGGTGTGGGTGGCCGGCGACGAGTTCATCGGGGCGCCGGGGGCGTACTCGATGGCCGGCTACGACGGCGTCATCCCGGCCATGCCCCGGGACTTCGACGAGATCCCGGCCGCCGCCTACGACGCCGACGCCCGCGTGGCGTTCCTCGACGCCGAGGGCATCGCCGCCCAGGTGCTCTACCCGAACGTGGGTGGGTTCGGGAACGGCTTCTTCCTCCGCTTCGGCGACCGTGACGTGGTCGAGGCCTGCGTCCGGGCCTACAACGACTTCCTCACCGACTGGTCCTCGGTGGCCCCGGACCGTCTCCTGCCGGTCTGCGCCACCCCGTTCTGGGACCTCGACCTCGCGGTGGAGGAGGTCCGCCGGGCGGCGGCGGCGGGGCACCGGGCGGTGAACATGTGCAGCCAGCCGCAGAACTTCGGCGCCCCGCCCCTGGCCTCCCGCCACTGGGACCCGCTGTGGGCCGTGGTGGCCGAGACGGGGCTGCCGGTCAGTTTCCACATCGGCGGCGGCGGCCTGGGCAACCTCTTCGACGACCCGGCGGGAATCGGTGTGCAGGCCACCTTCGCCAAGGAGTCGTCGATGCTCATCTTCGACAACATGCGCTGCCTGGCCGACCTGTTCTTCGGCGGCGTCTGCCACCGCTGGCCGACCATCCGCTTCGTGTCGGTGGAGTCCGGGGTGGGCTGGCTGCCGGGCGTGCTCGAGGCCTTCGACTGGCAGTGGCGCAACGGCGGCATCGGCGAGGAGCACCCCGAGTACGACCTCCTGCCGTCGGAGTACTTCGAGCGCCAGGTCTACGCCTGCTTCTGGTTCGAGCGGGAGGCGGCGGTGGCCGCCATCGAGCGCTGGCCCGACAACGTCCTCTTCGAGACGGACTATCCGCACCCGACCTGTCAGCACCCTGGCCCCCGGACCCCGGCCCAGCGGCCCCGGGACTACGCCACCGAGGCCCTGGGGGCCCTTCCCGACGACGTGTTGGCCCGGGTCCTGCACGACAACGCCGCCGACCTCTACCTGCGGTGACCGCCCCGTGACCGACTGGCTGGACGACCTGCGGGTCGTCGACCTCACCGGCGGCATCGCCGGCGCCTACGCCACCAAGCTCCTGGCCGACGCCGGGGCCCGGGTGGTCCTCGTCGAGCCTCCGGTCGGGCACCCGTTGCGAGACTGGTCGGCGTCGGGGTCGGTGCCCCCGGGCGGGACGGGCCCCCTGTTCCGGTACCTGAGCGCGGGCAAGGCGTCGGTGGTCGCCGACGGCCCGCCGCCCCCCGAGGTGCTCGACGGCGCCGACCTGGTCGTCGTCGGCGAGGACCCCACCGTCGACGTGGCCGCGCTCCGGTCGGCAGGCACCACCGTGGTCTCGATCACGCCGTGGGGCACGACCGGCCCCTGGGTCGGGCGCCCGTCCACCGAGTTCACCGTGCAGGCCGAGTCGGGGGCCGTGGCCTTCCGGGGGCGGGTCGACCAGCCCCCCTTCGCCGCCGGCGGCCGCCTCGGCGAATGGCTGGCCGGGGCCTACGCCGCGGTGGCCGCCCTGGCCGCCCCACCCGGCCAGTTCGTCGACGTGGCCGAGCTCGAGGTGCAGACCCTGGCGGGCAGCCTCTTCCTCGACCTCATGTGGCACCTCATCGGCGTCGAGCCCGCCGGCCCGGCCCGCATGCTCGAGGCGCCGTCCATCGAGCCGACCCTCGACGGTTACGTCGGCTTCAACACCAACACCCGTCAGCAGTTCGACGACTTCCTCGTCCTCATCGAGCGCTACGACCTGCTCGACGACGAGGACTGGCCCCAGCTCCTCTCGCGGATCACCCGCCTCGACGAGTGGAACGAGATCGTCCACGCCTGGACGCGGCAGCACCCGACGGCCGAGATCGTCGAGGCGGCCGCCGCCCTCCGCATCCCGGTGGCCCCGGTGCTGAGCGGGCGGGGCGTGCTCGGCATCGACCACGTGGTCGAGCGCGGGGTGTTCGTCACCGACGCCACCGGCACCTTCCGCCACCCCCGCTCGCCCTATGCCATCGACGGCGAACGGGCCGACACCACCCGCCCCGCTCCTGACCTCGACCCGTCGGCGACCGCACCCCCGTCGTCCTGGACGCGCCCCGCGGTCCGGGAGGACATCGGGACGCGTCCGGAACGGGCGGCGACGGGGGCGTTGCCGCTGGCCGGGGTGCGGGTGATCGACGCCACGGCGTGGTGGGCCGGACCCGAGGCGGCCCGCCTGCTGGCCCTGCTGGGCGCCGACGTGCTCCACCTCGAGTCCACCCGCCGTCCCGACGGCATGCGCATGGCCGGCGGCCGCCTCGGTCCGCACGAGGCCTGGTGGGAGCGGTCGGCCATCACCCTGTCGGCCAACACCGGCAAGCGGGGCATCACCCTCGACCTCACCACCGCCGAGGGCCGGGCCCTGCTCGACCGCCACCTGGCCGAGGCCGACGTGGTCATCGAGAACTTCAGCCCCCGGGTGGGGGACCGCTTCGGGCTGACCGCCGAGCGCCTCCGCGAGCTCAACCACCGTCTGGTCCTGGTGCGCATGCCCGCCTTCGGCCTCGACGGGCCCTGGCGGGACCGGGTCGGCTTCGCCCAGACGATGGAGCAGGTCTCGGGCCTCGCCTGGGTCACCGGCCACCCCGACGACCAGCCCCGCATCCCCCGGGGCCCCTGTGACCCGCTGGCCGGGGCGACCGCCGCCTTCGCCACGCTGGTCGCTCTGCGCAACCGGGAGCGCACCGGTCGGGGGTCCTTCGTCGAGTCGACCATGGTCGAGGCCGTCTTCGCCGTGGCCGCCGAGCAGGTCATCGAGTGGACCGCCCATGGCGTCGAGTTGGAGCGCATGGGCAACCGGGCGCCCGGCTTCGCCCCCCAGGGGCTCTACCCGGCCGCCGCCGAGGAGACGTGGCTGGCCCTCTCGGTGGCAACCGACGAGCAGTGGCGGGCCCTGGCCGGGGTGGTGGGTCGCCCCGACTGGGCCGCCGACACCGACCTGGCGACCGTGGCCGGGCGGACGGCGGCCCACGACCGCCTGGACGAACACCACGCCGCCAGGGCCGCCGCCCGCGCGGTCGACGACGCCGTCGAGGTCCTGGTCGCCGCCGGGGTCCCCGCCGGCGCCGCCCGCGACCCCCGCACCATCAGCCGCCACCCGCAGCTGGCCGCCCGCGGCTTCTTCGAGGAGATCGACCACCCCGCCGCCGGCCGCCAGCCCACCGTCGGCCTGCCCTTCCGCTACGACGGCGTCGACCGCTGGCTGACCCGCCCCGCCCCCACCCTGGGCCAGCACGACCACGAGGTCCTCACCGCCCTCGGCCTGGGCGAGGACGACATCGCCGCCCTCGCCGCCGCCGACGTCATCGGCACGAGGCCCCTGGGCCTGTGACCTCCGGCGGCGGCGATCGCCACGTCGTCTACGCCGCCTACGGCTCGAACCTGTCACGAGCCCGTCTCTTCCGCTATCTCGCCGACCTCGGCACCGCCGACGAGGAGGTCACCTCCCTCGGCTGGGAACGGCTGCTGCACCGGCTGTGGTTCGGTGGGACGTCGGCGATCTGGGGCGGAGGCGTGGCCCTGATCGACCCTGGGTCGTCCGGCGACTGGGCCTGGACTCGCCGGTATCGCCTGCCGGTGCGGGCGTTCCTCGCCGTCCTGTCGGCCGAGGCCGGTGGCGCCGACGTCGGCCCGGACCTCCTCGACGCGGTGCCGCCGGGCGGCGCGCTGGCCTTCGCCTCCAACGGCAAGTACGACCTGCTCCTCCGTCTCGATGACGGCATCGACGATCTGGCCACCTACACGTTCACCAGCGCCGGCGGCCTCGACCCCAACCCACCGTCGCCGTCCTACGCGGCCGTGATCCGACGGGCCCTCGAGGACGACCTGGGGCTTTCGCCGGCGGAATCGGCCGCTTACCTCGCCGAGCGAGCCGCCTCGGGCTGACCGGCCCCGACCGACCGTTCCGCGGAACGGTCCCGTCAGGCCGCTCGGGCGGTGGCTTGTCGGGTGGCTTGTCGGGTGGCGTGGTGTTCGGCGTGGAGGAGGTTGGTGATCCAGGTGTCG
>CAYTJS010000296.1:0-4726 GCA_964438115.1 uncultured Iamiaceae bacterium | reverse complement strand
GACTCGGCCACGGCCGCGGCCTCGGCGGCCGGCTCGGGCGCGGCCGCCGGCTCGGGGTCGGCCGCCGGCTCGGGGTCGCGGGCGCCCAGGAGGTCGTCGACCGGAGCGTGGTCGGCGTCGGCGGGGGAGTGGGCCCGGCGGGCCTTGGGGTCGTAGGCGGGGCTCACGAGCGGGCCTCCAGGTCGTCGAGGACGGCGTCGAACTCGGCCCGGGCCTCGGCGGCGCCGGAGCGGTGGCCGAGAGCGCCGAGGGGTAGGGACTGGGCCGCGGCCTCGGCCACGGCGGCCCGGAGGTGGACGGGCCCGGCGGCCAGGGCGCCGAACTGCTCGGCCAGCTGGCCGTGCCAGTAGCCGGCGTCGCGGGTGCGGCCCAGGCGGTTGACCACCACGGCGGCCACGGCCAGATCGGGACGGCGCAGGTCGCGGACCCGCTCGACGGTGCGCAGCATCTGCTCCACCCCGTCCGAGGCCCAGGCCGCCGGCTCGGTCACCACCAGCACCCGCTCCGAGGCGACCAGCCCGTTGACCGTCAGCAGGCCGAGGCTGGGCGGGCAGTCGACGAGCACCAGGTCGTAGCCCTCGGCCACCCCGACCAGGGCGTCGCGGAGCCGGTCCTGGGCGCCGATGGGGTCGGTGGCCAACTGGGGCTCGCGGGCGGCCAGCGCGGGGGAGCTGGGGGCCACGTCGGGCCGGGGGCCGTCGCCGTCGGGCCAGCCCGAGGCGGTGACCACCTCGGCCAGGGAGCCGGGACGGTCGGCGGCCAGGGCGTGGTCGACGGTGCGGGCGGGGGCGGACAGTCCCAGCCCCGAGGTGGCGTTGGCCTGGGGGTCGAGGTCGATCACCAGCACCCGGCGGCCCCGCCGGGCGGCGGCGTCGGCCACCCCCAGGGTGACGGTGGTCTTGCCCACCCCACCCTTCTGGTTGGCGACGGCGACGACGGGCACGACGTCGACGGTACTGCCGCGGCCGGCGCCGCGGCCGGACCCGCCGACCGGGCGCGGTGGGCAGATCTACGCTACGACCCATGTCGGGGGGCCGACGGAGGTCGGTGGTGGTGGCGACGGCGCTGCTCGCCGTGGCCGCGGTCGTTGCCGCGGGCTGCGCCGGCGACGACGCCGAGCCGGCGGCGGTGGCCCCCATCGACGAGTGCGACTGGCCCATGTTCGGCCACGGCCCCGAGCGGCGCTTCGCCACCCCGTGTGCCAGCGCCCTGTCCACCGCCACCGTCGGCGACCTCGAACGCCAGTGGTTCTTCAACACCGACGACGTGGTCACCGCCGCCCCGGCCGTGGTGGGCGACGCCGTCTACACGGGGGACTGGTCGGGGGTGGTCTACGCCATCGACCGCACCTCCGGCGAGGAACGGTGGCGGTTCCAGGCCGACGAGCACCGCAACGTCTACGCCGGCCAGATCGTGTCCAGCCCGGCGGTGACCGACGTGGACGGCGACCGGCTGGTGCTGATCGGCGCCGGCAAGACCCTCTACGCCCTGGCGGCGGCCGACGGGTCCGAGCGCTGGCGTCACGAGCTGGGCGAGCCCGGTGACGTCGACGAGCCCACCGAGATCGAGTCCTCGCCGGTGGTGGCCGCCGGTCTGGCGATCGTGGGCTACGACGTCCACAACACCCCCGGGTACCGGGCGGGGGTGTTGGCGGTGGAGGTCGCCACCGGGGAGATGGCCTGGGACACCGACCTCGACGAGGCCGCCGGGCAGGGCGAGCCCACCGGTTGTGTCGACGTCTGGTCCTCGCCCGCCGTCGACGAGGACGCCGGGCTGGTGGTGGTGGGCACCGGGAACTGTCCGTCGTCGCCCGACGGGTGGGGCCCGTACACCGAGGCCATCGTGGCCCTCGACCTCGACACGGGCAGGCCGGTGTGGTCGTACCAGCCCCACGAGCCCAACAACGACGACCTCGACTTCGCCGGGGCCCCCAACCTCTTCGAGGTGGACGGTCGCCCCGTCGTGGGCCTGGGCAACAAGGACGGCACCTACTACGTGGTCGACCGGGCCACCGGCGAGCCGGTCTGGTCGGCCCCCGCCACCGAGCCGGGCATCGAGGTGGTGGGCTCGAACTTCTCGACCGGGGGCTTCATCGGCGGTACCGCCGTGGTCGACGGCACCGTCGTCGGCGGCACGGGGGTGGGGCCCTGCCCGTGCGCCCACGGCATCGACGCCGCCACCGGGGCCCTGCGCTGGCAGAACGAGGAGCCCGCCGCCACCTACGCCTCGACGGCGGCGGTCAACGACGTCGCCTTCCTGGGCGGCAACGACTTCACCTTCCGGGCCCTGGCCGTGGCCACCGGCGAGGTGCTGTGGTCCGAGGAGGTGGCGGGGGCCGTCTCGGGGGGCTCGGCCGTGGCCGGTGACGACGTCTTCGCCGTGGCCGGCATCCGCGAGCCCGGCCTCGACGAGCGCTCCGAGACCAGCGGGGTGTACCGCTTCTCCCTCGGCGCCGACGGGACCGCACCGGTGACGGCGCCCACCACCACCCCGGCCAGCGGTCTGCCGGTCACCGCCCTCGAGCCCGCCGGCCTGCCCTGCTCGGCCGATCCCTGCGTGGTGGACTTCGGCATCAACGACCCTCCCCCGGGGACCCGCCCGCTCGTCACCGTCCGCCTGGTGGCCGACCCGCTGCGCATCGAGGTCCGGGCCCGGGATCTGGGCGAGCCCGCCGACTGGGTCCGGGCCGGGTCGGCGGCCGCCGCCGTCGGGGCCACCCGCTTCGGGGTCTTCCTCTCCGAGCGCGACGACGACCCGTTCGGGGGCGGGGGCCTGGTGTGCAGCTTCGCCGCCGGCGAGGACGGCTGCACCGGCACGGCCATCCCCCGCTACGCCCCGAGCTACAACCGCCTGAGCGTGCTCGCCGTCGTCGACGAGGCCACCGCGCCGACCCTGGCCGACGGCGCCGACCGCCTGGTGCGCACGCTCGCCTTCGATCCGCCCGTCCGGGCCATCGACCCCGAGGGGGACCCATGAACCGACCGATGACCCACCGTCTGGTGGCCCTCCTGGGGGCCCTGGTCCTTCTCGTCGCGGCGTGCGGCGACGACGACGAGGGGGACGCGGCGCCGACCACGACGGCCGGTGCCCCGACCACCACGGTGCCGGCCGGTCCCGTCCTGCCGGGCGAGGCCATCGTGTTCAACGGCCAGGGCAACAACCTCGACGCCTACTCGGTGGCCGACATCGGGGCGACCCAACGGGTCATCACCACCGCGGCCGAGGACCCCGACGGCCTCGACATCAACGCCCAGGTCTGCTTCTTCCCCGACGGCTCCGGGCGCTTCATCGCCGGGGAGGACACCGGTCAGCCGAACCCACCGGCGGGCTGGGGCCTGTTCCAGCTCTCCGGCAGCGGGGTCGGCGACCTCGAGGCCGAGCAGATCGGCAAGCTCACCCCGACCTACCAGCCCGGCGCCCAGCCCGAGAACTACGGCTGCGGGGTGCTGTCCGACGGTCGGATCGTGACCACCGACCTGGGGGGCCAGCAGCCCGGCGACCCGGGCAACGGCCAGCTCATCGTCTGGTTCGGCGAGCCCGAGGGCACCGACCAGACGTACTGCAAGGTCGACGTGGAGCTGGCCACGGCCCAGTCGATCCTCGTCGGGCCCGACGACGAGGTCTACGTCGTCTCGGCCCGGCCCCCCACCTCGGGGGTCTGGCGCTACACCGACCTGCCCACCTCCGCCGACGCCGCCGGCGGCTGTGGGCGCACCGACGCCACCGGGGCCCCGCTGGCCGACACCGTCACCCGTGAACAGGTGCTGGCCCCCGGGGCCGACGACGTCCTGTCCCCGGCGGGGATCGCCGCCGCCCCCGACGGGGGGTTCTACGTGTCGAGCGTCATCACCGGCGTGATCAACGAGTACGACGAGGACTGGGCCTTCGTGCGCCAGATCCTGGCCCCGCCGGCCGGGGAGGCCATCGGCGCCGACACGACCCTGTCCACCGGCACCCCCCTCGGCATCGGCGTCGCCCCCGACGGGTCGATCTGGTACGCCGACATCGGCATCGTCAACGACCCCGAGGACGGCTTCGGCCCCGGTGAGGCCACCGGCTCGGTGCGCCGGATCGCCATCGTGGACGGCGAGCCCCGGCCCCCCGAGGTGGTGGCCGACGGCCTCGCCTTCCCCGACGGCATCGGGGTCTACGTGCCCGGGGGCGGCGGCGGGGGCGGCGCCCCGGCGGGCAGCGCCGCCTGACCCCGCCCCTCCCCCCGCCCACAGCGTTCTGGCGTCGATCCGTTGCGGTGGGCGCAACCGATCGACGCAATTTCGGGCTCGGGCGGGTGAGCCGGGCGGGAAATCCTGTCGGGCGAGCCCGTCCTGCCGATGGATACGGCGATGGCCCAGCCGCCGAACCCTGGGGCTTCGACCCCTCGCGTCGCGCGCCGACCCGCCCTCACCCGGTGGGTCGCCCCCCTCGCCGCGCCGGTGGCCGTGGTCGTGCTCGGCGTCGCCTGCTCGTCGCCGGCACCGGTCCCCGAGCCCGCCGCGGTCCCCGAGCAGGCCCCCATCGTCGCCCCCGAGCCGCTGCCCGACACCCGGGGCGTGACCCTGGCCCCGGTGCCGGGTGCCCCGATCAGCTTCCCGGTCACCGTCGAGGGGGGGGAGCTCACCATCACCGGCACGGTCACCGGCCCCGGTGGCCCGGTGGCCGACGCCACGATCCGCCTCGAGCGCTTCGTCGGCGAGCGGTCGGGCCGCCTCGAGGTCACCACCGACGC
>CAYTJS010000295.1:0-4726 GCA_964438115.1 uncultured Iamiaceae bacterium | reverse complement strand
GGTTGAGGTGGGACACGTCGGCCCCGAACCGCCCGGGCCGGGCCACCCCGACCATGGCGTTGAGGTTGGCGCCGTCGAGGTACACCTGCCCGCCGGCGTCGTGCACCGCCGCGCACAGCTCGCCGATGCGCTCCTCGAACACCCCGTGGGTCGAGGGGTAGGTGACCATCAGGGCGGCCAGCGACGGCCCGTGCTCGGCGATCTTGGCCCGCAGGTCCTCGACGTCGACGTCGCCGTCGGCGGCACAGGCCACCACCACGACCCGCAGCCCGGCCATGACCGCCGAGGCGGCGTTGGTGCCGTGGGCCGACGACGGGATCAGGCACACGTCGCGGTGGCCCTCGCCCCGGGCCCGGTGGTAGCCGCGGATGGCCAGGAGCCCGGCCAGCTCGCCCTGGGACCCGGCGTTGGGCTGGACCGAGACCTTGGCGTAGCCGGTGATCTCGGCCAACCAGTCCTCCAGCTCGGCGATGAGGCGCCGGTGGCCGACGGTCTGGTCCGCTGGGGCGAAGGGGTGCAGGTCGGCGAAGGCGGGCCAGGTCACCGGGATCATCTCGGTGGTGGCGTTGAGCTTCATCGTGCACGAGCCCAGCGGGATCATGGACCGGTCGAGGGCGATGTCCTTGTCGGCCAGCGAGTGCAGGTAGCGCAGGAACTCGGTCTCGGACCGGTACGCCGAGAACACCGGGTGGGTCAGGAAGGGCGTGGTGCGCCCGGCCCCGGCGGGCAGCCGGGGCTCGACCCGCTCGGCGGGGTCGCCGGTCACGGCCGGGTCGAGGCCGAAGGCGGCCCATACCGTGGCCACCTGCGCCGCGGTGGTGGTCTCGTCGGTGGCGATGCCCACCCGGTCGGCGTCGACGAGGCGGAGGTTGACCCCGGCCTCGGCGGCGGCGGCCAGGACGGCGGCGGCCCGCCCCGGCACCACGGCGGTCACCGTGTCGAAGAAGGTCTCGTGGGCCAGGTCGACCCCGCCGGCGACCAGGCCCGCGGCCAGGCGGGCGGCCCGCTGGTGGGTGCGGTCTGCGATGGCGCTCAGCCCCTCGGGCCCGTGGTACACGGCGTACATCGACGCCATGACGGCGAGCAGCACCTGGGCGGTGCAGATGTTGCTGGTGGCCTTCTCGCGGCGGATGTGCGGCTCGCGGGTCTGCAGGGCCAGGCGGTGGGCCGGGCGGCCGGCGGCGTCGACCGAGACGCCGACCAGGCGGCCGGGCATCGACCGGGCGTGGGCCTCCCGCACGCCCATGAAGGCGGCGTGGGGCCCGCCGAAGCCGAGGGGTACGCCGAAGCGCTGGGTCGAGCCGACCACCACGTCGGCCCCCAGGGCACCGGGGGCCTCGAGCAGGGTGAGGGCCAGCAGGTCGGCGGCCACGACCAGCAGGCCGTTGCCGTCGTGGACCCGGGCGGCCAGGGCGGCCAGGTCGCGCAGGCCGCCGGTCGTGCCGGGGTACTGCACCAGCACGCCGTAGGCGTCGACGCCATCGAGGTCGACCTCGGGGTCGCCGACCAGCACCTTGATGCCCAGCGGCTCGGCCCGGGTGGCCACCACCTCGATCGACTGCGGGTGGCACTCGGCGTCGACGAAGAAGGTCTGGCCCTCGGCCTTGGACACCCGACGGCACAGCGCCATGGCCTCGGCCGCCGCCGTGGCCTCGTCGAGCAGGGAGGCGTTGGCCAGGTCGGTGCCGGTGAGGTCGGTGACCATGGTCTGGAAGTTGAGGAGGGCCTCCAGCCGACCCTGGGAGATCTCGGGCTGGTAGGGCGTGTACGCCGTGTACCAGGCCGGGTTCTCGAGCACGTTGCGCACGATCACCGGCGGGGTGAAGGTGCCGGAGTAGCCCATGCCGATCATCGACGTGAGCACCCGGTTCTCGTCGGCCCGTTCCCGCAGCCGGGCCAGGACCTCCTCCTCGGTGCCCGCCTCGGGCAGGTCCAGCCGGACGTCGTCGCGGATGGTGGCGGGCACCACGGCGTCGATCAGCTCGTCGAGCGAGGCATGGCCGACGGCGGCCAGCATGGCGGCCTGCTCGTCGGGGCCGGGCCCCAGGTGGCGGGGGACGAAGGGCGGCAACCGGTCGGTCAACGGTGGGCTCCCGTCAGGACTTGGGGACGAACGGAGGGGTCACGACCACGGCGGGCTCGGCCCGGCCCCGGACGTCGACGGCGGCCCGGGCACCGGGCTCGACGGCCGGCGGCAGGAAGCAGAGCGCGATGCCCCGGTCGAGCATCGGGGAGAAGTTGCCGGAGGTGACGGTGCCGACCACCTCGTCGTCGACGAGCACGGCCTGGTCGGCCCGGGGGGGGCGCTTGCCGTCGAGGAGCAGGCCGCGCAGCAGCCGGGCCGGGCCCCGCTCGCGTTCGGCCTCGAGGGCGGCCCGCCCCCGGAAGTCGCCCTTGTCCCAGCCCACGACCCAGCCCAGGCCCGCCTGCAGGGGCGTGATGCCCGGGCCCAGCTCGTGGCCGTGCAGGGGCAGGCCCGCCTCGAGGCGCAGGGTGTCGCGGGCGCCGAGGCCGGCGGGCACCACCCCGGCGGCCAGCACGGCGTCCCACAGCTCGCCGGCCGCGGCCACGGGCACGGCCAGCTCCACCCCGTCCTCGCCGGTGTAGCCGGTGCCGGCGGCCACCACCGGGTGTCCGGCGAAGGCGGTCTCGACCACACGGAACCGCCCCACGGCGGCCGCCCCGGGCAGGAGCGGGGCCAGGCGTTCCCGGGCGGCGGGGCCCTGGACGGCGATGACCGCCCGCTCGGCGGTCACGTCGGTGGCCGCCACCGAACCCCCGGAGAGCGCCGCGGTCACGCCGTCGGTGTTGGAGGCGTTGGGCATCACGTCGAAGCGGTCCTCGCCCCGCCACCACACGATGATGTCGTCCTGGACCGAGGCGTCGTCGGGGTCGAGGAGGTGCGTGTACTGGGCCCGGCCCGGCTCGACCTTGCGCAGGTCGTTGGTGAGCACCGCCTGGAGCAGGTCGGTGGCGCCGGGCCCCTCGACCCGCACCGTGCCCAGGTGGCTCACGTCGAAGGCCACTGCGCCCTGGCGGCAGGCCTTGTGCTCGCTGACCGTGCCGTCCGGGTACGAGACCGGCATGTCCCAGCCGCCGAACGGGACCATCTTGGCCCCCAGGGCCCGATGGGCGGCGTCGAGGGGCGAGGTCCGCAGGGGCACGCGGCGATCCTACCGGCGCCGCCCCACCCCCCGGAGGGCCGGGGCGGCGGCTGCGTTCCTCGGCTAGGCCGCGGGGTCGAGGCCGTACTTGACGGCCAGGTTGGCCCAGTCCCGGCGGTAGAGGATCTTGATGGTGACCTCGGGGTGCTGCTCGCGCAGGCGGCGCACCTTGCCGTTCTTGCGGGTGACCAGCCGCTGCTGCAGCGTGGTCAGCTCGAGGTACAGGTCGAGGTCGGGCAGGTAGAAGTCGGGCGAGAAGGCCTCGGTGGGCCGACCCGCCTCGTCGGTGGCCAGCACGAACGTCCGGGGCTCGTAGGCCCACCGCACCCCGTAGAAATCGAGGATGCGGGCGAACTCGCGCTCGGAGGGGTGGGCAAAGGCGACGTCCTGGTGCGGGAGCGTGGGCTCCCCCTCCGTGGTCGTCGAGGCCACGCTCACGACTCGGCCGCGGCCTCCGGGAGCTCGCCGTCGGCGCCCGCCGCGGGCGTCTCGGGGAAGAGCTCGATGATGCGGGCGTCGACCTGCTCGACGACCCCCGACAGGGGCAGGATGTTGAGCACGCCCTGGCCCTTGCGGACCAGGTCGATCATCTCGTCGCCGTCACGGGTGAGCACGGTGTGGTCGCCGCTGATGACCAGGTTGGCCGACGCCACGTCCTCACCGAGCTGATCGCGCAGGTAGGTGAAGACCTCCCGCACCAGCTCGAGGCGGATGCCGGCGTCGAGCAGGCTCTTGATCACCTTCAGCTCGAGCAGGTCCTGGTAGGAGTACTTGCGGCGGCTGCCGCTACCGGCGGCGTCGACCAGGGAGGGCCGAACCAGATCGGTCCGGGCCCAGTAGTCGAGCTGGCGGTAACTGATGCCGACGATCTCGGCTGCCTTCTTGCCCCCGTAGCCGACGTGGCGCGGGAACATCTCCTGCTGTTCGGTCATGTGTGGTGGTTCCTCCGAGGCGCCCGTCCCATCACACCGCCGTAACTACGGTGATGTGACGAGGGCCACCCTACGCCCCACCCCGCGCGGGGTCAACGACCGGCCACCACCGCGGCCAGGTCGGCCAACTGGTCACCCGTGCCGATGGCGATCAGCGTGGTGCCCTCGGCCAGGGCCGTCTCCGGTGCCGGATTGGTGAGGAAGGAGCCCGACCCGTCCCGGATGGCCAGCACCAGCGCTCCGGTCCGGTCCCGGAGGTGGGCGTCGCGCAGGCTGGCCCCGGCGAGGGGGGAGCCCTCGGGTACGGCCACGTCGGCCAGGCGGAACTCGAGGCTGCCGTCGTGCATCACCACGTCGAGGAAGTCGGCCACGTCGGGTGACAGGGCCAGGGCGGCCAGCCGGGCGCCCCCGATCTGTTGGGGGTTCACCACCCGGTCGGCCCCGGCCTGGACCAGCTTGGCCTCGTTGGCCCGGTCCCGGACCCGGGCGACGATGAAGAGGTCGGGGCGACGGGTCCGGGCGCTCAGGGTGACGAAGAGGTTGGCGGCGTCAGTGTCCACCGCGCACACGAGGGCGGTGGCCCGCTCGATCCCGGCCCGGGTCATCACGTCGTCATCGGTGGCGTCGCCG
>CAYTJS010000294.1:0-4733 GCA_964438115.1 uncultured Iamiaceae bacterium | reverse complement strand
AGGTCGACCCGGCCGTACCGGTCGAGCGCCTCGCGCTGGGCCGTGCCCGCCAGCAGGGACTGGTGGGCGTGCTGGCCGTGGAGGTCGACGAGGCGGCCGCCGGCCTCGCCCAAGGCCCCGACGGTGGCCAGCCGGCCGTCGACGTAGGCCCGACTGCGTCCCTCCCGGGACAGGACCCGGCGCAGGACGACCTCCTCGTCACCCGCCTCGAAGCGGCCCTCGACCACGGCCTCGTCGCCATGGGGGCCGACCAGCACGGCGTCGGCCCGACCGCCGACGAGCAGCTCCACCGCCTCGACCAGCAGGGTCTTGCCCGCCCCCGTCTCGCCGGTGAGGGCGGTCATGCCCCGCCCCAGCACCAGCTGGAGGCGGTCGATGACGCCCAGGTTCTCGACAGCCAGCTCGGTCAGCACGGGGTCCCAGCCGTCTCAGCGGTCGGCCAGGCCGAACTTGGTCTTCAGGATCTCGTGGAAGTCCCGGGCCCCGAAGCTGACCATCCGGGCCGAGTGCGCCGAGGCCCGGCACTCGATGGCGTCGCCGTCGTCGAGGTCGGCCACCGGCTGGCCGTCCACCGACAGCGTCGCCGGGCGGTGGCCGTGGACCTCGAGGCGCACCCACTCGTCGGGGTTCAGCACCAGCGTGCGGTCGAAGAGCATGTGGGGCGACACCGGCGTCAGCAGCAGGGCCCGGTGGGCGGGGTCGACGATGGGACCCCGGGCCGACAGCGAGTAGGCGGTCGAGCCGGTGGGCGTGGCCACGATGAGGGCGTCGGCGGCGTAGGTGGTGAAGAAACGACCGTCCAGCTCGACGCCCAGCCGGACGGTGTGGCCCGCGGCCGTCCGCTCGAGCACGGCCTCGTTCAGGGCCACCCAGGTGCGGGGGTCGGCACCGGCCCCGCCGCCGAGGCGGACCTCCAGCAGCATCCGCTCGACGAGCTGGTGCTCGCCGACGAAGAACCGTTCGAGGGCCGGGATCAGGTCGGCGGGCTCGACCTCGGTCAGGTAGCCGAGCTGACCGAAGTTGACGCCCAGCACCGCCACGTCGTGGGCGGCCACCAGGCTCACCGTGCGCAGCATGGTGCCGTCACCCCCCAGGCTGACGACGAGGTCGAGGCCCTGGCCGAACCAGCTCTCGGGCACGCCCCGGTCCTCGAGGCCGGCGAGGCGGGCGTCGCCCTCGGGCAACTCGACCTCGTGGCCGGCGGCGGCCAGCCAGGCGGCGACGTCACGGGTCACCGCCGCCGCCTCCTCGCGCTGGTGGTGCAGCACCAGGCCGACCCGGCTCACGTCGGACCCCCGGGGGCGCGGACGTGGAGGAGGTACTCCACGTTGCCCGACCCCCCACGCAGCGGCGACTCCATCTCCCCCATGATGACGGCTCCGCGGCCCTCTAGCGCGTCCCGCACCCCGGCCAGGGCCTCGGCCCGCACCCCCGGGTCACGGATCACGCCCTTGCCCCGGCTGGCCTCGGCCCGGCCCACCTCGAACTGGGGCTTCACCAGCAGCACCAACTCCCCGCCCGGGGCAGTGACGGTGAAGAGGGCGTCGCCCACGGTCCGCAGGGAGATGAAGGACAGGTCGGCCACCACCAGGTCGGCGGGCCCGCCCACGTCGTCGAGGTCGAGGGCCCGGATGTCGGTGCGCTCCCGGACCACCACCCGCGGGTCGTGGCGCAGGCGGGGGTGGAGCTGGCCCCGCCCGACGTCGACGGCCACCACCTCGGCCGCACCCCGCTGCAACAGGCAGTCGGTGAAGCCGCCGGTCGAGGAGCCGGCGTCCAGGGCCCGACGGCCCGTGACGTCGATGCCGAAGCCCCGGAGGGCGGCGTCGAGCTTCTCGCCCCCGCGGCTGACGAAGCGGGGCGGGTCGCCCAGGACCACGACGGGCTCACCGGGGGCGACCAGGCGGGCGGCCTTGTCGGCGGGAGCCCCGCCCACCGTGACCCGGCCGGCGGCGATGAGCTCGTGGGCCTGGGTCCGGGACGCGACCAGACCCCGGCGGACCAACTCGAGGTCGAGGCGCCGCCGGGCGCCCAGCTACTTGGCCGCCGTCTTCTTGGCGGCGGGCTTCTTGGCCGCCGGCTTCTTCGCCGCGGCCTTGACCTTCTTCTCCAGGCCGTCGACCCGGGCACTCAGGGCGTCCACGTCGGCCTGGCTGGCCGGGGCCAGCTTGGCCAGCTGGTCGCGCACCTCGGTGCGGACCCGCTCGCTCAGGGCCTCGCTCTGGCGCCGGGACCGGTCGACCAGGTCCTTCACGGCGTCCTGGGCCTCCTCGGCCCGGACCTCGCCGGCCTTGACCAGGTCCCGCACGGCCTCCTCGGCCTTCTCGCGGGTCACCTGGGCGTAGGACACGCCGGTGTCCAGGTACTTGCGCACGACATCGATGGCAGCCACGCCCCGACGCTATCGCCGCCCCCGGGCCCCCGAGCGGCATGGGTGCCACGGGCGGCAACGGGCGCCGTGGCCCGGCCCGCCCTACGGAACGGCCAGCTCCTCGGCCTCCAGCCACTCCCGGGCCACGTCGCGGGGATCGCGGCCGTCCCGGGTCACCTCGGCGGTCAGGGCCGCCAGCGTCTCGGTGTCGAGGGCGGCGGCGGCCGGGGCGACCAGGTCCTCGAGACCCGGCACCAGCTCGAGGGTGTCCTCCCGCACGGTGACGGCCGGCTGCTGGGCCACGAAGGCACCCACGTCGTCGGCCAGGGCCTCGACCTCGGCCCCGGCCAGGTCGGGGTGCAGCCGTGAGACCAGGCCGAAGGGGCAGAAGGTGCCCTCCTCGACCAGGGCCAGCAAGCGGTCGGCGGGCACCGGCACCACCTCCGCGGGCCGGAGCCGCAGCCCGGTGGCCTCGGCTAGGGCCAGCAGCCCCTCGGGGTCGAGCACCTCCTCGGACCGCGCCACGCAGACGACCACGCCCTCCTCCCGCTCGCCCAGGGCCGCGGCCAGCTCCCCCAGGGTCGCCAGGTCCAGGTCCTCGACGGTGTCGGGGGCGGCGACCACCGCCCGGCCCAGGTCGGCGGGGGCGGGGTCGAACCAGACGATCCCGTTCTCGTCCAGGTCCTCGTCGCGGACGTCCTCGTAGAGCTGGCGGGGGTCGGCGCTGGGCCCGATCTCGCGCAGGAGCGACAGCCAGCCCACGCCGGTGCGCTCCCAGGTCAGGTCCACCAGGCCGGCCAACTGCGCCTCGCGGGTGGCCACGGCGTCGCCGATGCCGAGGTCGTCGGTGACCTCGGCCCCCGCCGCCGTGAGCAGTTCGACGGCGATCCACCCCAGCACCTCGTCGGTGGCGCCGGCCCGGCTGCCCACGGCCACCGGGGCCCCGGTCAGGTCGACGTCGGTGCCCGCGGGCAGGGTCAGGGCGTCGGCCGGCGCCGGCAGCGGCTCGTCGTCGACGTCGGCGGCGCAGCCGGCGGCCAGGGCGACGGCCACCAGGGCGAGCGCGACGAACCGACCCCGGCGCCTCATCCCAGCTCCGCCGCCACCAGGGCGGCCAGGTCGGCGGCGACCACGTCGGGCTCGGGGTCGACGGGCAGCGCCGTGGTCACGCCGCTCAGCACCAGGGCGAAGCGCCAGCCCAGGGCCCGGGCGAAGCAGCCGTCGGTGTCGGGCCGATCGCCCACCATCGTCCCGGTGGGACCGAGGCGCTCCCGCACCAGGGCAGCCATCGGGCCGTGGGGCTTGCCGGCGACGGTGGGGGCCACCCCGGCGGCGGTGGCCACCGCAGCGAGGATGGCCCCGCCCCCGGGCACCGGCCCCCGCTCGGTCGGGTAGGTGGCGTCGTCGTTGGTGGCGAGGAGGCGGGCGCCCCGGCGCACGGCGGTGCTGGCCGCCTCCATCCGCCCGTAGTCGAAGTCGCGGTGGAAGCCGACGACCACCACGTCGGCGTCGCCCTCGCGCACGGTCGTGGCGCCCCGGGCGGCGAGGGCCTCCTCCACGCCCGGGCCGGCGCACACCAGGGCCACCTCGCCGGGCTCGACCAGACCGGCGGCGGCCATGGCCGAGGTGACCACCGCCCCGGCCCCGTCGATGCCGTGGGCGGCCAGCTTGGCCTCCACCTCCCCCACCGGCTGGGACGAGTTGTTGGTGACGAAGGCGACGGGACCCGTGGCCTGGAGGCGGGCGACAGCGGTTGCCGCCCCCGCGATGGGGGCGTCGCCCAGCCAGAGCACACCGTCGAGGTCCAGGGCCCAGGCCACGGGGGCATGTTCGCACGACCGCCCGGGGGGCGACCCATCGCCCGCGATTGGGGCGGGCCGGGGCGGCGGCTGCCATCCTGTGCCCATGGCACGGTTCGAGCCCTTCCGGGGCCTGCGCTACGACCCCGACCACGCCCGGCTCGGGGAGGTCACCGCCCCGCCCTACGACGTGATCGACCAGGCCGAGCGCGACGCCCTGGCCGCCACCCATCCCCACCACGCGGTGCGCCTCGACCTGCCCGTCGAGGAGGACGGCCGGGACCGCTACGAGGCGGCCGCCGCCACCCTCGCCGCCTGGCGGGCCGAGGGCGTCCTGGTCCAGGACGACGAGCCCGCGTTCTACGTGTACCGGATGGGCTTCGAGGACGAGACCGGCCACCTGCGCCAGACCTCGGGGGTGATCGGTGCCCTCGAGCTGGCCCGACCCGGCACCGGCGGCGTGCTCCCCCACGAGCAGACCACCCCGAAGGCCAAGAGCGACCGCCTGCAGATGCTGCGCTCGACCCGGGCCAACCTCTCCGCCGTCTGGGGCCTGTCCACCG
>CAYTJS010000293.1:0-4735 GCA_964438115.1 uncultured Iamiaceae bacterium | reverse complement strand
GTCTGGGCGCCGGCGGTGGGCAGGCCCACGGCCACGGCCGCGGTGACGGCCGCCACGACGAGCACCGCCGTCGTCACTCCTCGTCCCGCCGTCGCCGTCTGCCGCATGCGCCGCCGTCCATCTTGACACGGCGGTTGCGTCCCGGTCCCATCGGCCTGCTATCACGGCGGGCGCACGGGCGCGGCACCCGCCCCCGAGGGGAGACGACATCGTGAAGCTGGGCATGACGTGGGGCTACTGGGGGCAGCTGCCGCCCCCCGACATCGCCGGGGTCAGCAAGGAGGCCGAGCGCCTCGGGTTCGACTCCATCTGGACGGCCGAGGCCTGGGGGTCCGACGCCTTCTCCCCGCTGGCCTACATCGCCGCCCACACCGAGCGGGTGCGCCTCGGCACCGCCGTGGTCCAACTCGCCGCCCGCACCCCCACGGCCACGGCCATGCACGCCCTGACCCTCGACCACCTGTCCCACGGCCGGTTCATGCTCGGCCTCGGCGTGTCGGGACCCCAGGTCGTGGAGGGCTGGTACGGCCAGCCGTCCAACCGGCCCCTGGCCCGGACCCGGGAGTACGTCGAGATCATCCGCCGGGTCCTGGCCCGCGAGGAGCCCGTCGACTTCGACGGCGAGTTCTACCAGCACCCCTACCGGGGCGAGGGCGCCGTGGGTCTGGGCAAGCCCCTCAAGCCCATCACCCATCCCCTGCGCCGGGAGATCCCCATCTTCCTCGGGGCCGAGGGGCCGAAGAACGTGACCCAGACCGCCGAGATCGCCGACGGCTGGCTGCCGCTCTACTACTCGCCGTACCGCCAGGAGGTGTACGCCGAGCAGCTGGCCGGGGCCAAGGATGGCTTCGAGATCGTGGCCATGGCGACCATGGTCGTGACCGACGACGTCGAGGCGGGCCTGGCCCCGGTGAAGGCCATGCTCGGCTTCTACATCGGCGGCATGGGGGCCAAGGGCCAGAACTACCACACCAAGCTGATGCAGCGGATGGGCTTCGAGGCCGAGGCCCAGGCCATCCAGGACCTCTTCTTCGAGGGCAAGCGGGACGAGGCCATCGCCATGGTCCCCAGCGAGTTCGCCGACGAGATCAGCCTGGTCGGCCCGCCCGACCGCATCCGGGACCGTCTGGCCGCCTGGGAGGCCAGTCCCGTCACCACCATCCTGGTGCACGGGGGCAACGTCGACGTGCTGCGCCAGGCCGCCGAACTCGTCCTCGGTTGACCGCTCCAGCCGGCGCCCGTGCTGCGGAGCGGAGCGCAGCAGCGCCGAGGGGGGAGCCGGAAGCTGCCGTAGGCAGCAGTCGCCGCGAAGGCGGCGACGAGCAACTCAGTCGATCAGGTCGCGGGTGACCTCGGCGACGGTGGTCGCCCCCAGCAGGGCCATGGTGCGGCGCACGCCGGCGTCGAGCAGCGCCAGCACGTGGTCCACGCCGGCTTCGCCGCCGGCGCCCAGGGCGTAGAAGTGGACGCGCCCGGCCATCACGGCCCGGGCGCCGAGGGCCACGGCCTTCACCACGTCGCTGCCCCGGCGCACGCCGCCGTCGCAGATCACCTCGAGGCGGTCGCCCACGGCCTGGACCACGGGCTCGACCAGGTCGAGGGTGGCGGGGGCGGTGTCGAGCTGGCGGCCCCCGTGGTTGGAGAGGGCCACGGCGTCGATGCCGTGCTCGGCGGCCAACTCGGCGTCAGCCACCGTCTGCACGCCCTTCAGGACGAGCGGGCCGTCCCAGATCGACCGCAGCCACTCGAGGTCCCGCCAGGACACCGTCGGGTCGAACTGCCCGTTGATGTAGTCGGCCAGGGACACGGCATGGGTGCCGTCGCCGACGTCCTTGCCGGCGACGTTGGCGAACACGATGGGCTCGGCCCGGACGAAGTCCCAGGTCCAGCCCGGGTGCAGGGCGCCGTCGAGGATGGTCCCGGGCCCGATCTTGGGGGGCAGGGTGAAGCCGCGGCGGATGTCGCGCTCGCGTCGGCCGATCACCGCGGTGTCGACGGTGAGGGCGATGGCCTCGTAGCCGGCGTCCTTCACCCGCTGGACCAGCTCGGTGGTGAGGCCCCGGTCCCGGAAGACGTAGAGCTGGAACCACTTGGGGCCGTCGTTGACGGCGGCGATCTCCTCGATCGAGCGGGTGCCGATGGTGGAGAGGGTGAAGGGCACGCCGACCTTGGCCGCGGCCCGGGCCACGGCCAGCTCGCCGTCGGGGTGGGCGATGCGGGCGAAGCCGGTGGGGGCCAGCACCAGCGGCAGGGGGATGCGGCGGCCGAGCAGGGTGGTGCTGGGGTCGACGCTGCTCACGTCGCGCAGGACCCGGGGGTGGAAGGTGCGCCGCCGGTAGGCGTCGGTGTTGGCGGCCAGGGTGCGCTCGTCCTCGGCGGCCCCGTCGATGTAGTCGAAGACGCCCCGCGGCAGTCGGCGCCGGGCGATGCGGCGCAGGTCGTCGACGTCGGCGGCCCGGGCCAGGCGGCGGGCGACGGGGTCGGTCTCGATCGGCCCGAAGCGCAGGACCGACCGGAGGGTGGCGATCATGCCCATCAGTCCCGTCCCATCCTCCGGCGGGCGGCCTCGTGGTACGGCGAGGTCCCGAGGGCCCAGCCCAGGGTGCCGACGAGGGCCCGGGCGGCGGGCGCCACGGCCAGCTGGTCGACCAGGGGCAGGGGCGGGAGGCGCAGCTCGACCCGGGCCCAGGTGGGCAGGAGGCCGATGGCGGCGGCGGCCACCACCGTGTAGGGGCCACGGGCGGCCAACGGCAGCTTGGGCGGGGAGAGGAGGAAGCGAGCGGTGTCGCGGGCCTGCTCCCCGATCTCGAGCTGGTCGCGCATGCCCCGCAACCAGGCCCGGAGGCCGGCCACCGACCGGGGCGGCACGTCGGCCCCCAGGCGCTGCGCCACCTCGCCCATGTCGGCGACGTACCGGTCGGCCTCGCCGGCGTCGAGTGGGCGACGTCCGAAGCGCTGGTACGCCCGCAGGAAGCTGTCCACCTCGGCGGCGTGGACCCACAGCAGCAGGTGGGGGTCGTCGGCCCGGTAGGGGCGGCCGTCGGGGGCGGTGCCGGTGACGAAGCCGTGCACCCGACGCACGGCTTCGATGGCTGTCTCCGCCGCCGGGGTCGACCCGTAGGTGGTCACGGTGACGAAGCGGGCCGTGCGGTCGAGGCGGCCCTGGGGGTCGCGGCGGTAGTCGGAGTGGTCGGCCACCCCGGCCATGGCCAGCGGGTGGAACAGCTGGAGCAGGAGGGCCCGGATGCCGGCCACGAGCATGGCGGGGTCGGCGTGGACGGCCCACACCGGGCTGTCGGGCCCGAACAGGCCGGGGTCGCCGAGGGGCTCGGTGTACTCGGGGCCCGGCGCCGCCGGGCCCGAGCCGAGCGTCGAGCGCAGGCCGGACTGCAGGCGCGTACGCGCCACGTCGGCCACCTGGTCCACGACGATGGGCATGGCGGGAGGCTACCGACGGCGTCCCGTCGGGCTTGAATGGGGCCGTGCCCCCCGAGATCGCCTGGTTCTCCGCCCTCTGCGACGACGACCACGAGTTCCTCGGCGTCGCCGACCCCGCCCTCCGCTCGTCCTGGCCCCACTGCCGCGACATCGCCCTGGCCGCCGAGGCGGGCGGGTTCGACAACCTGCTCCTCCCGTCGGGCTACGACCTCGGCATCGACGGCGTCACCTACGCCGGCGGGCTGGCGGCCCTCACCGAGCGGATCCGGCTCCTGCTCGCCGTCCGGTGTGGCGAGGTGGTGGTGCCGCAGTTGGCCCGCCAGCTCGCCTCCCTCGACCGGATGCTGGGCGGCCGCCTGACGATCAACATCATCTCCAGCGACCTGCCGGGCGAGACGCTGGCCTCGGGGCCGCGTTACCAGCGGACCCTCGAGGTGATGACCGCCCTGCGCACGCTCCTCGACGGACAGCCCCTCGACCAGCACGGCGACTTCGTGGACCTGACGGTGGCCCCGCCCTCGGTGCGCACCGTGTCGGGCCGGTGCCCGCCCTTCTACTTCGGGGGCCTGTCCGAGCCCGCCCGTGACGTGGCCGCCCGGGCCGCCGACGTCTACCTCATGTGGCCCGACGTGCTGCCCGTGGTGGCCGACACGGTGGCCGACCTCCGCCGCCGGGCGGGCGCCCATGGTCGCACCCTGCGTTTCGGCTACCGCGCGCATGTCATCGTCCGCGAGACCGAGGCCGAGGCCCGGGCCGCGGCTGCCCGCCTGGTCAGCCGGCTCGACGACGAGGTGGGCGCCGCCACCCGGGGCCGGGCCCTCGACGCCACGTCGGTGGGGGTGGGGCGCCAGGCCGAGCTGCGGGACGCCGCCGACGCCGACGGCTACGTGGAGGACCACCTGTGGACCGGCGTGGGTCGGGCCCGCAGCGGATGCGGCGCCGCCATCGTCGGCGACCCCGACCAGGTGCGGGCCAAGCTGGCCGCCTACCAGGACCTGGGCATCGAGGCGTTCATCCTGTCCGGGTACCCGCACCTCGACGAGTGCGAGCGCTTCGCCCGCCTGGTGCTGCCCGACCTCGACCACGGTCCCCTCGCCGTGGGCGACGCATCCGACGGGTGAGCGGCCTGTGCCAGACTGGGGCCGTGCACGACGGCGTCCGCCCCACCGTCGACCTCTGTGACCCCGCCTTCTACCGCAGCGGCGGCGACTCGGCCGCCGTCGCCATGCACGAGGCGTTCACCTGGATGCGGGCCCACGAACCCGTCTACCGCGACGAGGCCAACGGCCTGTGGGGG
>CAYTJS010000292.1:0-4740 GCA_964438115.1 uncultured Iamiaceae bacterium | reverse complement strand
CCCAGCGCCTCCACGGCCGCCCGGAGCGCGTCCCACGCCCCCTCCCAGTACACGTCGGACCCGGCGATCAGCGCCGGGCGCTCGGCCCGGGCGAGCAGGGCTGCGGCCCGTGCGACCTCGTCGGGGTCGGGGGCGGGCCCGCGGGGCGCGGCCGCGTCGGGCACGTCGCCCTCGGTCTCGGCGAAGACGACGTCGAGCGGCAGGTCGAGGAACACCGGGCCCCGGTGGGGCTCGAGGGCGAGCGCGGCCGCCCCGCCCACGTCGAGGGCCATGGTCGCGGGGTCGGTGACGGTCGCGCTGCGCTTGGTGATCGGGGCCAGCACCGGCACGTGGTCGAACTCCTGGAGCGACCCCGCACCCCACCGGGCCTGGGGGGCCCGGCCCCCGAGGACCACGAGCGGCGACCCGTTGAACTGGGCGGTGGTCACCGCGCTGATGCCGTTGGTGACCCCGGGCCCGGCCGTCAGCACGGCGACGCCGGGCCGTCGGGTCAGCTTGGCCATCCCCTCGGCGGCGAAGGTGGCCGTCTGCTCGTGGCGCACGTCGACGATGCGCACGTCCTGGCGCACGGCTGCGTCGTAGAGCGGGAACACGTGGCCGCCGGAGAGGGTGAACAGCTCCCGGACGCCGTAGGGGGTGAGGGCGGCGAGGGCCAGCTCGCCGCCGTGGCCGGTGGTGGGTCCGGTGGTCGTCATGGCCCGATCGTAGGACCGGGCCCTGGCGGCGGCCGTCGGGGTGCCGATGGAGGCGGAACCGTAAGCTGACGGTTCCCGGCAGGTGGAGTCTCGGTGAAGAAGAAGTGGGTCGTCCTCATCCTGAGGATCGTCTTGAGCGTGGGCATGCTGGCCGTGCTCGTCTGGCGCGTCCCCGACTTCGAGGTCTCCGAGCTGGTCCCCGAGTGGCAGCCCACCTCGGCCCTGTGGATCCTCGCCGCCATCGCCCTCACGTACCTGAGCATCGTGCTCTCGGCGGTGCGCTGGCAGCAGGTGCTCCACGCCCTCGACCGCCCCATCGGCCTGCGCCCGCTGGTGCCGATCTACTTCGCCGGTCAGTTCGTCTCGAACGTCCTGCCCACCACCATCGGCGGCGACGTCCTGCGGGTGGCCCGCCTGGCCCGGATCAACGGGGACAACGAGCGCTCGGTGGCCTCGGTGGTCATCGAGCGCCTGACCGGCTGGCTGGTGCTGCCCCTCATGTCGCTCGTCGGCCTGGCCATCAACCGGGGCCTGCTGCCCGACCACGGGTCGATGACCTTCGCCCTCGTCATCAACGCCGTGGCCCTCATCGGGCTGGTGAGCGTCCTCTGGATGGCCTCCCACGACCGGGTCCTCGGCCGCTTCGAGGGCCGGGAGAGCTGGCTGCGGTTCCTCGGCACCGTCCACCTGGGCATCGCCCACCTGCGCCGGCACCCCGACGACGCCCGGCGGGTCCTGGCCGCCGCCGTCGGGTTCCAGTTCGCCCTGGTGCTGGCCGCCTGGTGCGCGGCCCGGGTCATCGGCATCGACGAGGCCGGCATCACGGCGATGATGGCCTTCATCCCCGTCGTGCTCATGGTGCAGGTGCTGCCCATCGGGATCTCGGGCCTGGGCGTGCGCGAAGCGGCCCTGTGGCTGTTCCTCTCGCCCCTCGGGGTCCCCCACGGCCAGGCCATCGCCCTGGGCCTGGCCCTCTACCTGCTCAACTTCGTCGCCAGCCTGGCCGGCGCCCCCGCCTTCGCCTTCGGAGGGCGCCGCCGCGGCAGGCCCGAGTCCGCCGACGACACCGGCCTCCGCCCCGACGGCGGGGCCACCGGGGCGGTCCAGGCGGCATGAAGGAGGACCGGGGGGCGTTGGAGGGCGACGTGGAGGGGCGCGCCATCGACCTGACCGACGCCGACGGCCCGGCCGAGGAGCCCTACGGCGACGAGGACGGCCCGCCCCGCGACGACTTCACCGAGGTCCGTCTGCGCTGGTGGGTCGAGATCATCGCCATGGTGGCGCTGTACCTCTTCTACAGCGCCATCCGGAACACCTTCGGCTCGGCGTCGGTGAGCCCCGAGCGGGCCTTCCTGAACGCCCGGCGGGTGGTCGACTTCGAGCGGGCCATCGGCCTCTACTTCGAGGAGGACTTCCAGGACGCCTTCCTCCAGTGGCCCTTCGTGCTGCAGGCGTTCAATGTGTTCTACGGGACGCTGCACTTCTGGGTGACCGGCGGGGCCCTCATCTTCCTGTTCCGCAAGCACCCGGCCAAGTACTCGTTCTGGCGGAACTCCCTGGTGTTCACCACACTCTTCGCCCTCATCGGGTTCTCGTGGTTCCCGCTCATGCCGCCCCGCCTCCTCGACTCCTGCGCCGAGTTCGGCGCCTGCGCCAGCTACGGCTTCGTCGACACGCTCGCCCAGTTCGGCGGCCTCTGGTCCTTCGACAGCGGGGCCATGGAGCAGATCTCCAACCAGTACGCCGCCATGCCCAGCCTCCACTTCGCCTGGTCCTTCTGGACGTTCCTGGTGCTCTTCCCCCGCCTGAAGCACCGCTGGTCGAAGCTGCTGATCGCGGCCTACCCGTGGGTCACCCTCTTCGCCATCATCGTGACGGCGAACCACTACTGGTTGGACGCCGCCGGCGGGGCGCTCGCCCTGGCCGCCGGCACCGGGTTGGCCTGGGTGCTGAACCAGGCCTTCGGCCGGTGGCGGGCCCGTCGCGCCCGGCACCGGACGGCGGCCGTCACCGCCGCCTGACCCCTCCGTGCGCGTCGCCACCTTCAACGTCCGCAACGGCCTGGCCCCCGACGGCCGTCACCTGTGGTGGTTGCGCCGCCGGGCCACTGCCGCCGTCCTCGCGCGCCTCGACGCCGACGTCGTCGGCCTCCAGGAGGCGTTCGCCTTCCAGGCCCGCTGGCTGCACCAGCACCTGCCCGGCCACGACCGACTGGGTGAAGGTCGCCGGGGCGCGTGGCGGGGCGAGCACAATCCCGTGCTCGTGCGCCGGTCGGCCTACACCGTCGTCGACGCCGCCACCCGCTGGTATGGCACCCGCCCCGACCGGAAGGGGAGCCGCCTGCCGGGCGCGTCGTTCCCCCGCATCGCCACCGTCGTCCGCCTGCGGCCCACCGGCGGCGGCCCCGAGGTCACCGTGGCCAACACCCACCTCGACGAGCACCTCGACGCCAACCGCCTGGCCGCCGCCGTCCAGCTGGTCTCGTGGTTGGGCGACGGCCCGACCGTGGTGCTCGGCGACCTGAACGCCGAGCCGGGCAGCCCACCGCTCGAACGCCTCGCCGCCGCCGGCCTCGTCGACGCCCTGCCCGCCGGTGCCGGCGGCACCAACCACGACTTCACGGGCCGCACCGACGGCCGCCGCATCGACCACATCCTCGTGTCGGCCCACTGGGAGGTGGCGGCGGCCCGGGTCGTTACCGACCGCCCCGACGGCCGTCTGCCCTCGGACCACTGGCCGGCGGTCGCCGAGTTACGGCTGCGGTGAGCACGCGGTAGCGTGCCAGGGCACCCATGCTCGAGAAGATCCACGAACCTGCCGACCTCCGGGACCTGACCCCCGAGGAGCTCACGGCGCTCGCGGCCGAGATCCGCGAGTTCGTCGTCGCCGCCGTCGACGACGCCGGCTCGGGCCACCTGGGCTCCAACCTCGGCGCCGTCGAGCTGACCATCGCCCTGCACCGGGTCTTCGAGTCCCCCGACGACATCATCCTGTGGGACACCGGCCACCAGGCCTACGTGCACAAGATCCTCACCGGTCGCCGCTCCGGCTTCGCCGAGCTGCGGAAGGAGGGCGGCCTGTCGGGCTACCCCAGCCGGGAGGAGTCCCGCCACGACTGGATCGAGAACAGCCACGCCTCGACCGTGCTCTCCTACGCCCACGGCCTGGCCGTGGCCCAGGAGAGCGCCCTCGGCGAGGGGCGGCGGGTCATCGCCGTGATCGGCGACGGCTCGATGACCGGCGGCATGGCCTACGAGGGCCTCAACAACTTCGGCCACTCGGGCCGTAACGCCATCATCGTCCTGAACGACAACGGCCGCTCCTACGCCCCCACGGTCTCCCGGCTGGGCGAGAGCCTGGCCCGCCTGCGCCTCAACCCGACCTGGCTGCGCCAGCAGGCCCGGATGGAGCGCACCCTCCACAAGCTGCCCGCCGGCGAGCGGCTGGCCCGGGGCCTCGACGCCACCAAGGCCGCCGTGCGCGAGATGTGGGAGCCGCCGGTCTTCTTCGAGCAGCTCGGCGTCCGGTACACCGGCCCCTTCGACGGCCACGACATCGAGGGCCTCGAGCGAGCCCTGACCAACGCCGCCGAACTGGACGGCCCCGTCGTCGTCCACGTCCTCACGCAGAAGGGCAAGGGCCACGCCCCGGCCGAGCAGGACACCATCAAGCACCTCCACGACATCGGCGGGGTGAAGCCCGGCTCCTACACGGCCGCCTTCACCGAGGCCCTGATCAAGGAGGGCGAGGAGCGGCCCGAGCTGGTGGCCATCACCGCCGCCATGCCCGACTCCACCGGTCTGCTGCCCTTCGACGAGCGCTTCCCCGGCCGCTGCTTCGACGTCGGCATCGCCGAGCAGCACGCCGTCACCTCGGCGGCGGGCATGGCCATGGGCGGCCTGCGCCCGGTCATCGCCGTGTACTCGACGTTCCTCACCCGGGCCATCGACCAGGTCATCTACGACGTCGGCCTGCACCGCCAGCCGGTGGTGTTCTGCCTGGACCGGGCCGGGGTGACCGGTGACGACGGGCCCTCGCACCACGG
>CAYTJS010000291.1:0-4762 GCA_964438115.1 uncultured Iamiaceae bacterium | reverse complement strand
CCCTCAGTGGACGATCTTGGAGAGCGGCAGCTCGATGATGTCGGTGGCGCCGCGGTCCTTCAGGTCCGGGATGAGCGTGTTGATCTCGCGCTTGTGCACGACGGCCTCGACGGCGAAGCCACCGTCGCCGTGGAGCTCGTTGACCGTCGGGGCCTTCATCGAGGGCAGCACGTCGATGACCGCCTCGAGGTCGGCGGTGGCCACGTTCAGCTTCACCAGGACCTTGCCCCGCGCCTCGAGCGTGCCCTGCAGCAGGGTCAGGATCTGGCCCATGGCGTGGCGCTTGTCGCCGTCGGCGTAGCTGTCGCCGTTGGCGATCAGCTCGGTGTAGGACTGCAGGATCTCGTCGATGACCCGCAGGCCGGCGGCCCGCAGGGCCCGGCCGGTCTCGGTGATCTCGACGATGCAGTCGACGATGTCGGGGATCTTGGCCTCGGTGGCGCCGTAGGAGAGCCGGATGTCGGCATCGATGCCCAGCTTCTCGAAGTAGCGGCGGGTGACCTCGGGGTACTCGGTGGAGACCCGCACGCCCTGGGGCAGGTCCTCGACGGACTGCACCGGCGAGTCCCCCGCCACCGCCACCACCATGCGGATGGGCCGGGCCGTGGCCTTGCTGTAGTGCAGCTCACCCAGCGACACGACGTCGCTGGCCGTCTCCTCGATCCAGTCCCGGCCGGTGATGCCGAGGTCGAACATGCCCTCGGCCACGTACCGCGGGATCTCCTGGGGACGCAGGATGCGCACGTCGGCGATCCGGGGATCGTCGATGCTCGCCTGGTAGTCCACGTTGGAGCTGCGCGACACCGCCAGGTCGGCGGCCTCGAACAGATCGAGGGTGGCCCGCTCGAGCGAGCCCTTGGGGAGCACCAGCCGCAGCATCGGGGGCGAGGGTACGGGCGCTCAGGCCCGACCGGGCAGCGTTTTCAGGAGGTTCACCATCTCGATGGCCGTCTCGGCCGCCTCCTCGCCCTTGTTGTCCTCGTCCGAGGAGCGGGCCAGGGCCTGGTCGTGGTCCTCGGTGGTGAGCACGCCGAAGACCACCGGGCGGCCCGTGTCGAGCTGGACCCGGCTCAGGCCGGCGGCGCACTCCCCCGCCACGAAGCCGTAGTGGCCGGTCTCGCCCCGGATGACGGCGCCGAGGGCGATCACGGCGTCGGCGTCCCAGGTGGTGACCAGGTGCTGGGCGACGAGGGGTAGCTCGTAGGCGCCCGGCGCCCAGCGCACCAGCACGTCGCCCTCGGCGACGCCGTGGGCGGCCAGGCCGGCGAGGGCGCCGGCCAGCAGCCGGTCGGTGATGTCCCGGTTGAACCGCCCGCAGCAGATGCCGACCCGCAGGCCGGTCCCGTCCAGGTCGGCGTCGCTGGCCACGCGCTCACCCATCGGAGTCCTCCATGTGGGCGATGGCGTCGTCGAGGCCGTCGATGAGGTGCCCGAGCCGCTCCCGCTTGGTGCGCAGGTAGGCGATGTTCTCGGGGTTGGGGGCGGCCTCGACGGGCACCCGCTCCACCACTTCCAGTCCGAAGCCCTCGAGGCCGCCGTACTTGGCGGGGTTGTTGGTCATGAGCCGCATGGTCGTGATCCCCAGGTCGACCAGGATCTGGCTGCCGATGCCGTACTCCCGGTTGTCCACCGGCAGCCCCAGCTCGAGGTTGGCGTCGACGGTGTCGCGGCCCTCCTCCTGCAGGGAGTAGGCCCGGATCTTGTGGCCGATGCCGATGCCCCGGCCCTCGTGGCCCCGGAGGTAGACCAGCACGCCCAGGTCCTCCTCGGCGATGCGGGCCAGGGCGGCGTCGAGCTGGACGCCGCAGTCGCAGCGCATCGAGCCGAAGACGTCGCCGGTCAGGCACTCGGAGTGCACCCGGACGAGCACGTCCTCCTCCCCCTGCACCGCCCCCCGGACCATGGCCACGTGTTGCTCGCCGTCGAGGACCGACTCGTAGGCGTAGCAGGTGAAGTCGCCCCAGTTGGTGGGGATGCGGGCCTCGGCGATGCGCCGCACCAGCTTCTCGTGCTGGCGCCGGTAGCGGATGAGGTCGGCGATGGAGATCATCACCATCCCGTGCTCGCGGGCGAAGGGCACCAGCTCGGGCACCCGGGCCATCGAGCCGTCCTCGTTCACCACCTCGCACAGCACGCCGGCCGGGTACAGCCCGGCCATGCGGGCCAGGTCGACGGCGGCCTCGGTGTGGCCGGCCCGCTTGAGCACGCCGCCCTCGGCGTAGCGCAGCGGGAAGATGTGGCCGGGGCGGGCCAGGTCGATGGGGCGGGTACCGGGGTCGATCAGGGCGTGGATGGTGGCCGAGCGGTCGGCGGCGGAGATGCCGGTGCTCGTGCCCCGGGTGACGTCCACGCTGTAGGTGAACGCCGTGCGCTGGGCCTCGGTGTTGTTGTCCCGGACCATGAGCGGGATGTCCAGCTCGTCGAGGCGGTCGCCGGTCATCGGCACGCAGATGAGCCCGGAGGTGTGGCGCACGAAGAAGCCGATCTTCTCCGGCGTGGCGTGCTCGGCGGCCATGATCAGGTCGCCCTCGTTCTCGCGGTCCTCGTCGTCGACGACGACCACGATCTCGCCCCGGGCGATCGCCGCCACGGCGTCCTCGACGGGGTCGAACTGGGGTGGGTGCTCAGCCATCGTTGTCCTCTCGGAACGCCAGCAGGCGCTCGGTGTACTTGGCGATCAGGTCGACCTCGAGGTTTACGGCGTCGCCGGGGCGGCGGCCGCCCAGCGTGGTGACCTCGGCGGTGTGGGGGATGACGGCCACGGTGAAGCCGTCCTCGGCGGGGGCCACCACGGTCAGGCTCACGCCGTCGACGGTGATGGACCCCTTCTCGATCACGTAGCGGCGCAGGTCGGCGGGCATGCGCACGGCCAGGTCGGGCACGGGGGCCACCACCTCGCCCACGGCGTCGACGTGGCCCTGGACGATGTGGCCGCCCAGGCGGTCGTTGACCTGGAGCGGGCGTTCGAGGTTGACCCGGTCCCCCACCTGGCGGGAACCGAGGGTGGTGCGGCGGAGGGTCTCGGCGCTGACGTCGGCCTCCCACCAGCCGTCGCCCTGGTCGACCAGGGTGAGGCAGCAGCCGTCGACGGCCGTGCTGTCGCCCAGGGCCGCCCCCTCCAGCACCCGGGTCGCCCCGATGCGGATGCGGGCGGCGTCGCCCCGGTGCTCGACGGCCAGGACCGTGCCCAGCTCCTCCACGATGCCGGTGAACATCAGGCCGCCTCCCGGGGCTCGAGGTCGATGCGCAGATCCTCGCCCAGCGAGGTGACACCGGTGACCCGGCCCCGCCACACCTCGCCGATGGTCGGCGCCGCCGGGCCGGCGAAGAGGCCCCGGGCGTCGTCGCCCCCGAAGAGGGCGGGGGCCAGGTAGAGCACGTAGCGATCCACCAGTCCGGCGGTGTGGAAGGCGTGGGCCACGGTGGCACCGCCCTCGACGAGCACCTGGAGCACGCCCTCGGCGCCCAGGCGGTCGAGCAGCAGGTCGAGGTCGCCCTCGTGCTCGAGGCACGGATGTACCCGGGCGTCGGTCGGGGCCCGGCCCAGCACGACCCGGCGGGGATCGGGGCCCTCGACGTGGCGAACCGTGAGGCTGGGGTCGTCGGCGGCCACGGTGCCGCGGCCCACGACGATGGCGTCGCTCTCGGCCCGCAGGCGGTGGGCATCGGTGCGGGCCGCCTCGCCGGTGATCCACTGGCTGCTGCCGTCGGGCGCCGCGGTGCCACCGTCGAGGGTGGCGGCCAGCTTCAGCACGACGTAGGGGCGGCCGGTGCGGCGATGGGTCAGGTACGGCGCCAGTTGGGCGGACGCCTCCTCGGCCCCGACCCCGACGACGACCTCGACGCCGGCGGCCTCGAGGCGGGCCACCCCCTCCCCCGCCACCTGCGGGTCGGGGTCGACGACCCCCACGAGGACCCGGGCCACCCCGGCCTCGACCAGGGCGTCGGCTCACGGACCGGTGCGGCCGTGGTGGGCACAGGGCTCGAGGGTGGTGGCCACCGTGGCCCCTCGAGCCGCCGGACCGGCACCGTCGAGGGCCACGATCTCGGCGTGGCGGCCGCCCGGCGGCTCGGTGGCCCCGGTGTGGACGGCCCCGTCGGCGGTGCGCAGGGCGGCGCCGACCCACGGGTTGGGCGACGTGCGGGTGCGGGCGGTGGCGGCGGCGGCCAGGGCGTGCGCCATCAGCGCCTCGTCCCCGTCTGGCCCCTGCTGCATCGGTCCGTCCTCCCGGGACCGCGCGCGCGGAGGACCACGCCACGGCCCCTCGCTCTCATCCGGACTCTCACCGTCGGCCCCGGAGTTCCACCGGATCGGCCCCCACCGGAGCAGGGGTTCGCGGACTGTCACCGCCGGTCGGGACTTTCACCCAAACCCCGCGAGGGGGTGCAACCCGAATCGTACAACCGGGTGGCCGCCCGTCAACCGGTCGTGGAGATTTCGACCATGCCGCTCGTCGCCGCCCTTGCGGCGACTGGCGCCTACGGCGCCTTCCGACGGCCTGGGGTACCCGCTGCTCCGCCTGGCGGCTCCGCAGCCTCACGACCCCCGATGCCCCTCGTCGCCGCCCTTGCGGCGACTGGCGCCTACGACGCCTTTCGGCGACCTGGGGTGCCCGCTGCTCCGCCTGGCGGCTCCGCAGCCGTGCGACCGGCTGCACGTCCCCGCCACAGCCAGGAGGAAGGCTGCGGCGACGCCAGGCAGAGCAGCACGCGAGACCGGTGCGGAAGCTGCCGTCGGACAGCCTGAGTCGTCGCAAGGGCG
>CAYTJS010000290.1:0-4773 GCA_964438115.1 uncultured Iamiaceae bacterium | reverse complement strand
GGGCCTGGCCCTGGGGGTGGGGCGCCCGGAGCAGTACGTCGTCGTCCGCAGCCCGATCGACGAGGCGGCCGCCGTCACCGCTCGCAACGGGCGGGGGGCCTGGCGCGAGCGGCTCGGCCTGGGCCCCGACGACGTGGTGGTGGGGGTCGTGGGGCGCCTGGCCGACCCCAAGGACCCGTTGACCGTGGTCGACGCCGTGGCCCGCCTGGCGCCCCGGATGCCGGGCCTACGGCTGGTGTTCGTCGGCGACGGTCCCCTCTCGGGGGCGGTGGCCGGGGCCGCCGCCTGTCACGGCGTGGCCGACCGGGTCGTGCTGGCCGGCGAGCAGCCCCGGGCCGCCGAGGCCGTGGGCGCCTTCGACGTGGCCGTGCTGTCGTCGCGGTGGGAGGGCCTGCCCCGCACCGTGGTCGAGGCGGCGGCGGCCGGCGTGCCCGTGGTGGCCAACCCCGTCGGGGGCGTCGAGGAGGTCGTGACCGACGGCGTCACCGGCCTGCTCTACCCCGTGGGCGACGCCGAGGCCCTGGCCGGGGCCCTGGCCGCCCTGCACGACGACCCCGCCCGGGCCGGGCGCCTCGCCGCGGCCGCCGCCCACCGGGTCGACGAGGACTTCGCCCCTCGGGCCACCGGCGAGCGCCTGCGGGCCCTGTGGGCCGAGGCCGCCGGACGGGTGCGGAGGTGGACCGGTGCACCGTGAGAACCGCTTCTACGGCCACGACCGGGCCCTGGTCGAGGCCGCCTTCGGTTCTGGCGCCCGCGGGCCGGTCCGCGGTCAGATCCAGCACGGCTGGTCGGTCGGCCACGGCTTCGGGCCCGCCCACCGGGGGTCGGCCTGGCTGCCCCGACTGGGCTGGGGCGAGCGCACCGGCCGCGAGGCCCGGGCTGCTGGCCTGCGCCACGTCACCCTGATCGGGGCGCCCTTCCTCTACCTGCCCCCGGCGCCCGCCGAGCAGGGCCCACGCCCCCGGGCCACCATCGCGTACCCCTTCCACGGCACCGAGAAGCACGGCCTGCAGGGCTCCCACGACCGGCTGGCCGCCGAGATCGCCGAGCGGGAGACCGGCCCGGTCACCGTGTGCCTCTACTTCGCCGACCAGTCCCCGGCCACCGTCTCGGCCTACGAGCGCCACGGCTTCACGGTCATCTCCCACGGGCACCGGCTCGACCCCGGGTTCCTCGCCCGGCAGCGGGCCGTCCTCGCCGCCCACGACCGGGTCGTCACCAACCGGATCGGCACGGCCTTCTGGTACGGGGCGGTGCTGGGCCTGGAGGCGGAGGTCTACGGCCCCTACTTCGGCCTGGACAGCCTCGGCTCGGTGGACGCCCGCCTGGAGCGCTTCCAGGCCGAGACGTGGCCCGAGTTCCTCGCCGGACCGGTCGGCCCGGACCGGGCTCGAGACGTGGCGGGGGAGGAGTTGGGCGCCGCCCACGTGCGTGACCCCGAGGAGCTGGCGGCGATCATCGCCCCCCACCGGCGCCGCCTCCGGGGGGTCGTCGAACACGGCGCGGCCACGGCCGAGTTGGCCGCCCGCCGGGCCGTGGGCCACCTCGTCGGCCGGGTGCCGGCCCTGGCCCACCTCGACGGGTTGCCCCTGCCGGCCGCTCTCGACGAGGACGGGCCGGTCCGTGTCGGCTGAGGCGACGAGCCGGGCCGAGGCCCGCCGCGAGCTGGCGGGCAAGGGGTCGGTCTACACGCTGGCCACCGCCCTGCAGGCAGGGGTGGCCCTCCTCGTCCTGCCCCTGGTCACCCGCCTGCTCGACCCGTCCGAGTTCGGCACCGTGGCCGTGGTCACCATCGCCCTCCAACTGGTGGGCCTGGCCGTCACCCTGGGGCTGCCCAGCGCCATCACCCTCGAGCACCTGACCGGCGGCGCCGACGGGCCTGAGCGGGCCGGACGCCTGGTCACCGCCACCGTGGTCGTGGCCGTCGGCCTGGCCGCCGTGGTGAGCCTGGCCGGGCTGGTCGCGGCCGTCGACGGCGTCGATCGGCCGCTCTGGACGGTGGCCGCCTGGGGGATCGTGCCGGTCGCCGTCCTGGCCGCCGTCCAGGCCCAACTGCGGGCCGCCGGCCGGCCCGGCCGCTTCGTGGCCGCCACCGGCCTCATCGCCCTGGGGGGCCCGCTGGCCGGCCTGGCCGTGGTCGCCCTCGGCCACGACTCCGCCGTGGGCTACCTCGCCGGCCTGGTCGTCGCCGGGCTGATGGGCGCGGTGGCCGCGCTGGCGCTGGCCTCGCCCGGGCGCCCCGGGTTCGGCGCGGATCTCCTGCGTCCCGCCCTGGCCGTGGGCCTGCCCCTCGTGCCCCACGCCGTCGCCCTCTACGCCCTGCTCGCCGCCGACCGGTTGGTCATCGAGCACGTGCTCGGCCCCGGGGCCGCCGGTCGCTACCAGGTGGCCTACCTGGTGGGCAGCGCCGGCGTCTCGCTGCTGACGGCGGTGAACAACGCGTGGGCCCCGCTGGTGCTGGGCACCGGCGAGGAGGAACGCTGGCCGCTGCTGGCCGGGACCACCGCCGACCTGGAGCGGGTGGTCGTCGCCGTGGTGGCGGCCACCGCCCTGCTCGCCCCCTTCGCCCTGCGCATCGCCGCCCCGACCAGCTACGACACGACGACCCTCGTCGGCGTCGTCGCCGTGGTCGGCGCCTCGGCCCTGCCGGTGTGCTGGTACCTGGCCGCCGGCCACGTGTTGCTGGCCCGGCGGCGCACGGTCCTGCTGGGGTGGACCACCCCACTGGTGGCGGCCCTGTCGCTGGCCGTGCTGTGGGTGGTGCTCCCCGACGGTGGGCTGGTCGCCGCCGCCCTGGTCACCGTCGCCGCCTACGGAGCACTGGCCCTGCTGGTCCGGCGCCGGGCCGACGCCCTGGCCCTGGTCCCGTGGGACCGCCGGGGGCACGGCCTGGCCGCGGTCGGCGTCGTGGCCGCCGTGGTCGTCGGGGTGGCCCTTCCCGCCACCGGGGCCGCCGCCCTCCTGCGTCTCGTGGTCCTGGCGGCCGGGGCCGTGGTGGTCCTGCCCCGACTGCGGCCGACCTCCTAGCGTCGGCGGCCATGGAGCAGCCCGCGCCCCTGGTGGTCGCCGTGATCCAGGCCCGGATGAGCTCGACCCGGCTGCCCGGCAAGGTCCTGCGCCCGCTGGGCGACCGCCCGGTCGTCGACTGGGTCACCCGGGCGGCCCACGCCGCCAGGGCGGTCGACCGGGTCGTGGTCGCCACCTCGCTCGAGGCCGACGACGACGTCCTCGTCGACCACCTGGCGGCGGCCGGCGAGCAGGTCGTGCGGGGCGACCTCGACGACGTGCTGGGCCGGTTCCTCGCCGCCGTGGACGTGACCGGCGCCGACGTGGTGGTGCGCCTGACCGCCGACTGCCCGTTGCTCGACCCCCGGCTGATCGACGCCGCCGTGGCCGTGGCCCGCTCGGGGCCGTGGGCCTACGTGAGCACCGTGGACCCGCGCTGCCTGCCCCGGGGCCTCGACGTCGAGGTGGTGACGGCGGCGGCGCTGGCGGCGGCGGGGGCCGAGGCCACCGGCACCGACCGGGTCCACGTGACGCCCTTCGTGCGGGACCACCCCGAGCGCTTCCCGGCGGCGGGCCTGGTGGTCCACCCCGCCGCCGACGACCTGCGGGTGACCCTCGACACCGAGGAGGACGCCCAGCTTCTCGACGGCGTGGTCGCCGCCCTCGGCAACCGGGCCCCGGGCTGGGCCGAGGTGGTCGCCCTGTTGCGTTCCCGCCCCGACCTCGTCGCCCTCAACGCCCACGTCGAGCAGAAGCCCCTCGCCGCCGGCTGACCCGAAACTGCGTGAGTTGGTCCGCCTGAGGCTGACCAACTCCCACCAGATCGGATCGAGGGGGCGGGGTCAGCCGGCGAGGAGGTCCCAGCTGACCGGCGTCCCGGCGGCGACGGGACGGGCCACGGGCCGACCCAGCACCTCGGGGAGGTGGCGGGGGGCCAGCCCGTCGGCCGGGCGGATGCAGCGCACGTTCTCGCGGGTGAGCACGTCGCCGGCGGCCAGGTCGACCACGACGAAGAGCGACCGGCGGAACGCCCGGCTGTTGGCCCCGGCGGGGGAGGGGCCGGAGCGGACGGCGCCCAGGGCGGCCTCGGCCTCCCGCACCACGGCGACCTGCTCGGCCAGCTCGGCCGGCTCCAGTGAGAACGAGGCGTCGGGGCCGCCGTCGGCCCGGCGCAGGGTCAGGTGCTTTTCGATGACCCGGGCGCCGAGGGCCACGGCGCTGATGACGGCGGTGGCCCCCAGCGAGTGGTCGGACAGCCCGACGGTGACCGACCAGCGCGCGGCCAGGTCGGGCAGGGTGCGCAGGTCCATCTCGGTGGCGGGGGCGGGGTAGGCGCTGTTGCAACGCAGGAGGGTGAGGTCCTCGACGCCGTGGGCCCGGGCGGTGGTCACGGCCTCGTCGATCTCCTCGGCGGTGGCCATGCCCGTGGACATCACGACCGGGCGGCCGGTTGCGGCCACGGCGGCGATGAGCTCCAGGTCGACCAGCTCGAAGCTGGCGATCTTGTGGGCGGGCGGATCGAGGGCTTCGAGGAAGGTCAGCGCCTCGTGGTCGAAGGGGGTCGAGAGGGCCAGGAGACCGTGCTCGGCGGCCCGCTCGAAGAGGGGCTCGTGCCATGCCCAGGGGGTGGCGGCCTCCTGGTACAGCTCGTGGAGCCGACGGCCGGCCCAGGGCGTGCCCGCTCCGATGAGGAACTCGGGTCGGTCGCTGTCGAGGGTCATCCCGTCGGCGGTGTAGGTCTGCAGCTTGACGGCGCCGGCGCCGGCC
>CAYTJS010000289.1:0-4783 GCA_964438115.1 uncultured Iamiaceae bacterium | reverse complement strand
CGGCTACCTGGCCATCGCCTCGTCGCTCAACACGACCATCCAGTTGCAGGTCGACGAGGACATGCGGGGCAAGGTCCTCGCCTTCTACGTGCTGGGGATCACCCTGAGCGCCCCCATCGGCAGCCTGGTCCAGGGCGTGCTCGCCCAGGCAGTGGGCCCCCGCCTGACCGTCACCGCCGCCGGCCTGGCCTTCCTCGGCGTCCTGGCCCTCCTCCAGGCCCGCGGCTCGATGGACCGCCTCGACGACGACCACGCCCACCCCGCCCCGGAGCCCGCTGACCCCGAAATTGCGTGAGTTGGTCATCCTCAGGCGGACCAACTCACGCAATTTCTAGGGGGTGGGGGCGGGGGTCACCAGTCGTCGTCGGTGAGGAAGGCCTGACCCTCTTCGCAGTCGTCGGCGATGGGGCACCAACCGCATGGTGGGCCCGGCTTCTTCACGAGGGGGCGGTCGGGCTCGGAGAGGGCGACCATGGCCGTCACCCCGTCGACGGTGCGTTCGACGGCGGCCCAGAGCAGGTCCTCGGTGACCTCCTCGGGCTCGAGGCGGCCGCTGTCGAGGTAGTGGGTGGCCAGCTTGCGGGGCGGCACTCCGATCCGCAGGGCCTCGACCAGGGCGTAGAAGCGCAGGTCCTCGCGGTGGTTGGCGTGGGCCCGACCGGTCTTCAGGTCGACCAGGACCTTGCCGGCCCGGTTCCCCTCGGCCCGGCCCAGGGCCAGGTCGACCTTGCCGGCGAGCACCACCCGCCCGTCGCAGAGGTCGGCGTAGAGGCGGGACTCGGGGGCCGGCCGCCAGCGGGGGTTGAGCGGTGGCCAGCAGTCGAGGAACTTGACCAGGCGGTCGTTGGCCTCGGCCTTCACCTCGGCCCGCTCGACCTCCGAGCAGGTGCGGAGCCACTCGGCCACCCACCGGTCGCCCCGCTGGTCGCTGTGCTCGAGGCGGGAGACGGCCTCCTCGATGAGGTCGAGGGGCTCGACGCTGCCGGCCAGGCTGATCGACAGCTCGATGGCCTTGTGGGCGACGACGCCGCGGGCGTTGGCGGCCGAGACGACGAAGACCTCGTCGGCCCGGTACTTGGCCTCGCAGCCGTGGACCTGGCCCAGGCGGTGCTTGGAGACCCACACCGGGTCGTCGGGGTCGACGTCGGCCACGACCGGTCCCAGCGCCGACTCGAGGCGGTCCCGCAGGTGGTGGCGCAGGTCGGGGTCGAACTCGGGCCGGTCGGCCCGGGCGGCGCCGAGCAGGGCCACGACGTCCTGCTGCGCCGGGGTGAGGGCGGTGGGGCCCGACCCGTGCTCCTCCATGCCCGGACGGTACGCCGTGACCGTGACCCGTCGGTGGCAGGGCGACCCGGGTCTGGCGGCTGTCACACCCCCCGGGGAGGATCGACGGTGATGCAGGCCACGTCCCTCCTGTTCGCCGAGGCGGTGAAGTCGTTGAGCGACGTGGCGCGTCGTCAGGGCCTCACCGTCCCCGCCTTCCGCAGCCCGCCCCGGCTGGCCGGCTGCGAGCGCACCATCCGGTGGCGGCCCGACGGCGGGGCCACGGTGTCGGTGCGGGTCCGGGGCCGTCGGTGGGTGCAGGTCCTCGCCGACCTCGTCGAGGGGGTCGTGGTGGCCAACGGCCTGCACGGTGCCGAGGCCGACCGGGCCCGCACCGTCCTCTGGGCCGCCGTCGACGGCGGCGGCCTCCAGGCCGCCTGAGGCGCGGACCGTGGCACCCGACCCGACCCGGGGACCATATGGGTACCATATGGTCATGGCCCGGCGGCAGACCCTGGTGCAGCTCACCGACGAGCAGGTCGCGGCCCTCGACGAGTTGGCCGGGCGCCAGGGGCGGTCCCGGTCGAGTCTGATCCGCCGGGCCGTGGACGACCTCCTCGCCGCCGACGAACGGGCCGCCGTCGGTCGCCGCATCGCGGAGGGGTACCGGCGCATCCCGCCGGGCACCCCCGACGAGTGGGGTGATCCCGAGGTCCTGGCCGACCGGGCGGCGGCGGAGGCCACGGCCCGGCTCGACGCCGAGGAGCGGGCCGCCGGGGGTGCCTCGTGGTGAGCCGGGGCGAGGTCTGGTGGTACGAGCCGGCCGAGGGTGGGCGTCGTCCCTACCTGGTCCTCACCCGGACCGAGGCGGCTGCCGTCCTCAACCAGGTGCTGGCCGCCCCCCTCACGACCGTGGTGCGGGGCATCCCCACCGAGGTGGCCCTCGACGCCGACGACGGCGTGCCCCGGGCCTGTGTGGTCAACCTCGACGGGGCCCATCCGATCCGGCCGGCGCTCTGCACCGAGCGGATCACCCGGCTCGGTCCGGTGCGCATGGCCGAGGTGTGCGAGGCCCTGCGCGTGTCGACCGACTGCTGACCTGTCAGGCTGGCCACCGGCCCGGGTGGCGTAACTGGCAGCCGCGGGGGGCTTAAACCCCCCTGGTCCTCAGGGGCCGTGTGGGTTCGAGTCCCACCCCGGGCACGTGGTGACCGCTGCGGCGGGTCAGCCGGCCTCGAGGTGGGCGCGGATGGCGGTGCCGTCGTCGCTGAGGAAGCCCTTGGACCGGGCGTAGGCGACCATGCCGTCGAAGTCGGCCCGCCAGGCCTCGGTGGCGGCGTCACCGGCGAGGGCGACCACGGCGTCGACCCCGATCCAGGCGTGGTCGCCGTCGAGCCGGCCGTGGGCGGCGAGCACCTCGGCCAAGCGGGGGTCGTCGGTGGGCCCACCGTGGACGGCGACGTGGAAGGCCGTCACGTCCTCGGGCCGGCGGAGCCGGACCTTGCCGGCGTCGAGGTCGGCGTCGATGATCACGGCGGCGACACTACCGGCGGACCCGGGCGAACCACGGGTCGGCCAGGGTGGCGTAGCGGGGTCGGTCGGGCCACTCCACGTAGACCGACAGCCGCCCGCGCACCACGCTGCCGGCCGGGCCGGTGGCGTTGGCGAGCACGGTGCAGGACCGGCTGGCGCCGGGGGCCACCGTGAAGGGGACGGGGCAGTCGACCGGGGCGAAGCCCCCGTTGCTGTTGTCCATGCCGTACACCCGCAGACGCTCGTGGGGCGACGTGTTGCGCACGGTCAGGTGCACGAGCGGGCGTTGCCCGGCGGGCACCGAGCCGAACAGCGGCCGGGCGTCGAGCCGGGCCTCCTCGTAGTCGAGGAACAGCCGGACACCGCCGGTCTCGCCGGCGACGGCCGAGTCCACGGCGATGCGGTAGCGCTGCCCCCGTTCGACCGGGAACCCGAGGGGGAGGTCCACCGACTCGCCGGCGGGAGGCCCGCCACCCGCCGCACCCGGCGGGCGGCCCCGCACGGCGGCCACCCGCCGCAGCCCGTCGACCCGGTCGCCGGTGTAGACCGCCAGCACCTCGCGCATGGTGCTCTCGGTGGTGAGGTTCACGTAGCCGTTCCGCGGCGCCCGGAACGACCACCACACCGAGCCGGTGCCGACCACGCCGTGGTGACGGGGCTCGCCCGCCTCGTGGGTGGCGCCGACGTTGGTGCCCCGGACCCGGGCCGTCCCGGTGGAGGTGAGGCGGATGCGGCGGGCGGCGGCGAAGGCGTCGTTGCCCGGCGCCCCGACGGGGGCCGTGCCCGGCTCGACGTCGAGGGTGGCCGTCGCCGGGCAGCCGGGGCTGAAGTCGTCGAGGGCGACCCCGCTGGGCAGCCCGGAGTTGAGCACCGACGACGGCCGGGTGGTCGGTCCGAAGGCGGTGTTGGCGGGCGAGGACGAGGGGAACGGATCGGCGGCGTCGGCCAGCCCGTACTGGGAGTTGCCGTCGCCGGCCTCCTCGACGTCGACCCGGCGGGCGTCCTCGTCGGCGTTGTCCCGGGACTCGTCGATGTGCCACACCAGCACCCCGCAGCCGGGCAGGGCCACGTCGTAGCCCTCCTGGCGGCGGTTCTCGACGAGGAAGTACTCGCCGGTCCCGCCGTAGCCGAGGAAGCCGAGGTCGACGCCCTCGGGGTTGGGTAGCACCTGCAGCACGTCGTCGGTGATGGCGGAGGAGGCCAGGGCGGCGTCATCGGTGGGCGCCGTGATCTCGGTCGGGGTCACCCATCCCACCTGGCTCCGGCTGAACGGGTCGGGCAGCGGGGGCCGGGTGCCGATGGCCTCGCCGGCCAGGGCCAGCCAGTGCGTGCCCATGAGGCTCCAGCCGTCGACCCCGGCCGACGAGCCGTCGATGTCGTAGAGGTCGATCCACCCCAGGTCGTGGCCCAGCTCGTGGGCCCAGATGCCCAGGGTGGCCTGCTGGTCGATCCCGTCGGGGCACTGCAGCTCGCCGGCGGCGAGGTAGCCGCCGTTGACGGCGGGGTTGCCCAGCACCACGCCGTCGACGGTGACGGGGTTGTTCAACCCGGCCCGGTGGCCCCACACCGTCGGGCCCGGACATCGCTGGGAGGCCTCACGGCCGGCGACCACCAGGACCAGGTGCAGCTCGGCGGGCGCCAGCGCGCCGTCGCCGTCGTCGTCGAGGGCGCCGAGGTCGAGGGCGGCAGGGGGCAGGGCGGCGAGGGCGGCCCGGGCGGTGGCCTGGAACGACCCGAAGGCGGCGCGGCTGTTCGGGTGGTTCCGGGCGAGGGTGACCCGCACGACGCCGTCGTCGGCGGTGCCGACGGTCTCGGGGGCGGGGGTGAGGTCGAGGGCGCCGTAGGAGGCAGCGTCGTAGAAGCCGGCCACGCTCTGGTCGGGGCCGAAGAAGCGGGCGGCCCACTGGGCGTCGGTGGTGGACAGGGCGCGGTCGGCGAACTGGACCAGGACGACGAGGACGGGTTGGACGCCCACGGCGGCTGGGGT
>CAYTJS010000288.1:0-4800 GCA_964438115.1 uncultured Iamiaceae bacterium | reverse complement strand
GCCCTCGTAGCTCAGCGGATAGAGCATCGGCCTCCGGAGCCGTGTGCGCAGGTTCGAGTCCTGCCGAGGGCGCCATCCGGTGAAGGCGTGGGTCGTGACGACGCCGGGGCCCGTGGACGGGCGCCCGTTGGCGCTGGTCGACCGTCCCGTCCCCGAGCCGGGGCCGGGCGAGGTCCGCATCCGGGTCTCGACCTGCGGCGTGTGCCGCACCGACCTGCACGTCGCCGAGGGTGACCTGCCGGTCCACCGCCCCGGGGTGGTGCCCGGCCACGAGGTCGTGGGGGTGGTCGACGCCCTGGGGGCCGGGGCCGAACGCTTCGCCGTCGGCGACCGCATCGGCATCGCCTGGCTGCGCCACACGTGCGGCAGCTGCCGGTTCTGCGTCCGCGGCGACGAGAACCTGTGCCTGACCCCCCGGTTCACCGGCTGGGACGACGACGGCGGGTACGCCGAGCACGCCGTGGTGCCCGAGGCCTACGCCTACGCCCTGCCCGACGTCTTCGACGACGTGACCGCGGCCCCGCTGCTCTGCGCCGGGATCATCGGCTACCGGGCCCTGCGGCGGGCCGAGGTGCCCCCGGGCGGCCGCCTGGGGATCTACGGCTTCGGCGGGTCGGCCCACCTGGCCGCGCAGGTCGCCCTGGCCGAGGGGGCCGAGGTGCACGTCATGACCCGCTCGCCGGCGGCCCGGGTGCTGGCCGCCGAACTGGGGGCGGCCTCGGTGGGCGACACCGACGACGAGCCCCCCGTGGCCCTCGACGCCGCCATCTGCTTCGCCCCGGTGGGGGAGGTCGTCCCCGTCGCCCTCGCCGCGCTGGACCGGGGTGGCACCCTCGCCATCGCGGGCATCCACCTGAGCGACGTGCCCCCGCTCGACTACCAGCGCCACCTGTTCCAGGAGCGCCAGGTCCGCTCGGTCACCGCCAACACCCGGGCCGACGGCGAGGCGTTCCTGGCCACCGCCGCCCGCATCGGCATCGAGGTGACCGCCACCCCCTACGACCTCGACGACGCCGACCGGGCCCTGGCCGACCTGGCCCACGACCGCGTCGACGGCGCAGCCGTCCTCCGGGTGGGCTGAGCTCGCAGGAGTCCGAGCCGGGCAGGAGCAGGAGAGCGGCGACCAGCGCCGCGGTCCGGGCCGACCGCGCGCCTCGTGCCTTCATGAATGCACGACAATAGTTGCAGGCGCAACTAACGTTCCCTCGTCACGCGTCAGGCAACTTTCCCGAGGAGGGACGATGAACATCGCACTGTGGATCGTGGCCGGGGTGCTGGCCGCCGTCTTCGCCGCCGCCGGCACCACCAAGCTGGTCAAGTCACGGGCCGATCTGGAGGCCCAGATGGGTTGGGTGGCCGACTTCAGCGACGGGCAGGTCAAGGCCATCGGCGCCCTCGAGGTGCTCGGGGCGGTGGGCCTGATCCTGCCGGCCGTGCTCGACATCGCCCCCGTGCTGGTCCCGATCGCCGCCACCGGCCTGGCCCTGCTGATGGTCGGCGCCGCCGTCGTCCACCTGCGCCGCGGTGACCCGACCGCCGCCGTGGTCCCGTCGCTCGTCCTGGCCCTGGCCTCGGCCTTCGTGGCCGTCGGCCGCTTCGCGATCGACGCCTTCTGACCCGCCGGCGGCGGGACGATCCACCGGGGAATGACCCCGGGGAGCGCCGGCGGTCGGCCCTAGCCTGATCGCCACCATGATCACCGATCAGCTCGCCACCGCCCTCCGGGGGGCCTTCGACGCCGTCGGCGTCGAGGCCCCCGCCCAGATCCACCTGGAGCGGCCGGCTCGACGCGAGCACGGGGACTGGTCCTCCAACGTGGCCCTGGTCACGGCCAAGGCGGCGGGGCGCAACCCCCGCGAGCTGGCCGGCGAGCTGGTGGCGGCCCTCGAGGCGGCGCCCACCACCCACGTGGAGAAGGTCGAGATCGCCGGCCCTGGCTTCGTCAACTTCCACCTGGCCGACGGGTGGCTGCACGACGTGCTGACCCAGGTCGTCACCGAGGGCGTGGACGGCTACGCCGCCCCCGATCTGGGCGGCGGTCGGCGGGTCAACGTCGAGTTCGTCAGCGCCAACCCGACCGGGCCGCTGCACGCCGGCCACGCCCGGGGTGCCACCTACGGCGACTCGCTGGCCCGCCTGCTCGAGCGGACCGGTCACGCCGTCGAGCGCGAGTTCTACGTCAACGACCGCGGCACCCAGATCCAGCACTACGTCGACTCGCTCGCCGCCCGCCGGGACGGCCGCGACGTGCACGACGAGGGCTACCGGGGCGAGTACGTGGGGGAGTGGGCCGCCGACATGCCCGCCGACCTCGACGGCGAGGCCGCCGTCGAGTGGGGCCTGGCCCGGGCCCGCCAGGACCAGGAGGCCACCCTGGCCCGCCTGGGCATCGTCTTCGACACCTGGTTCTCGGAGCGGTCCCTGGCGACCAGCGGCGCCATCGAGGCCACCCTCGCCGACCTGCGGGAGCGGGGGGTGGCCTACGACCAGGACGGGGCCACGTGGCTGCGGTCCACCGACCACGGCGACGACAAGGACCGGGTCCTCGTGAAGTCCGACGGCGAGTACACGTACCTGCTGCCCGACATCGCCTACCACCGCGACAAGTTCGCCCGGGGCTTCGGCCTGCTCATCGACATCTGGGGGGCCGACCACCACGGCTACGTCCCCCGCATGAAGGCGGCGGTGCAGACCCTGGGCCACGACCCCGACGAGCTCGAGATCGTCATCACCCAGCTGGTCAACCTGCTGAAGGGTGGCGAGCCGGTCCGGCTGTCGAAGCGGTCGGGGGCCGTCATCACCATCGACGAGGTCCTCGACGAGGTCGGCCCCGACGCCGCCCGCCTGACCTTCCTCCTGCAGTCGATGGACAGCCCCCAGACCGTGGACCTGGCCGAGGTGGCCAGCCAGGCCATGGAGAACCCGGTCTTCTACGTCCAGTACGCCCACGCCCGCATCGCTGCGATCGGCCGCAAGGCCGCCGAGCGGGGCGTCACCCGGGCCCCCCTCGCCGAGGTCGACCTCGGCCTCCTCACCCACGAGCGCGAGCTCGAGGTCCTGCGGTCGCTCTCGGAGCTGCCCGAGGTGGTCACCGGGGCGACCCTGGGTCGGGCCCCGCACCAGGTCACCACCTGGGTCCGCGAGCTGGCCGGCCGCTTCCACGGCTTCTACCACGACTGCTACGTGATCGCCGACCGCGTCGACCCGGCGCTGACCCAGGCCCGGCTGTGGCTGGTCGAGGCGACGCGCACCGGTCTGGCCATCGGCCTCGACCTGCTCGGGGTCCACGCCCCCGACGAGATGTGACCCCGCTGCCGCCGGCGCTCCTGCCCGACACCGCCGCCGTCGCCGCCGACGGCCGGCTGTCGATCGGGGGCTGCGACCTCCTCGACCTGGCCGCCGAGTTCGGCACGCCGGTCTTCGTCTACGACGAGGCCCACCTGCGGGCCCGCTGCCGCGAGGCGGTGGCCGCCTTCGGCGACGGCGTGGCCTTCGCCGCCAAGGCCTTCCTCTGCACGGCCATGGCCCGGCTGGCCCACGAGGAGGGGATGCACCTCGACGTGGCCACCGGCGGCGAGCTCCACGTCGCCCTGGCCGCCGGGGTCCCCGCCGACCGCCTGGTGCTGCACGGCAACAACAAGTCCGAGGACGAGCTGACCCGGGCCCTCGCCGCCGGCGTGGGCCGCATCGTCGTGGACTCCTTCGATGAGGTCGAGCGGCTCGAGCGCCTGGCGCCGGCCCTCGGGGTCCGCCCCCGGGTGCTGGTCCGGGTGACGCCAGGGGTCGAGGCCCACACCCACGAGTACGTGCGCACCGGCCAGGACGACTCGAAGTTCGGCTTCGGCCTGCGCTCGGGGGCCGCCGGCCAGGTGGTCGAGCGGCTCGGCTCGTCCGCCGCCGTCGACTTGGTCGGCCTGCACGCCCACATCGGCAGCCAGGTCTTCATCGTCGACTCGTTCTTCCAGGCCGTCGAGGCCCTGGCTCCCTTCGTCAACGCCTGTGGTCTGCCCGAGCTGTCCATCGGCGGGGGCCTGGGCGTGGCCTACGTCGAGGGCGAGGCGGCGCCCACCATCACCGAGTGGGGTGGCGCGGTGCGGGCCGCCTGCGTCGACGCCGGCATCACCGCCCGGGTCTCGGCCGAGCCGGGCCGGGCCATCGCCGCCGCCGCCGCCATCACGCTCTACACGGTGGGCACCATCAAGGACCTGCCGGGCATCCGCACCTATGTCGCCGTCGACGGCGGCATGAGCGACAACCCCCGGCCCGTGCTCTACGGCAGCGGCTACGAGACGTTCCTGCCCCGGGCCACCGACGCCGACCGGCCCCGGGCGGTCCGGGTCGTGGGCAAGCACTGCGAGTCCGGCGACCTGCTCGTGGCCGAGGGCCGGGTCCCCGCCGACCTCGCCGTCGGCGACGTGCTGGCCACCCCGGTCACCGGTGCCTACGGGCACTCCATGGGCTCCAACTACAACAAGGTGCCCCGGCCTCCCGTGGTCTTCGTCGCCGACGGCGACGCCCGCCTCGTCGTCCGCCGCGAGACGGACGACGACCTGCTGAGGTTCGACGTCGGGTAACCCGGCGGCGATGGGGAGCGGGCGTCGGCGAGCCGGGGGCGCAGCCCCCGTGTCGCCCGGTCCCTGGTGGTCAGCGTGGGGTCAGCAGGCGATCGAGGGTGGTGTCCGGGGGCGGGGGTCCCGGATGGAGGTGACCGCCGCCGACGAGGAAACCCGTGCCGGAGGCGGTGAGGGCCACGTGGTCACCGGTGAGGGCCCGGTGGGCCAGGCCCAGGGCGGCCAGCCG
>CAYTJS010000287.1:0-4851 GCA_964438115.1 uncultured Iamiaceae bacterium | reverse complement strand
GCAACGGATCGACGCAATTTCGGGATGGGGTGGGTCAGGTGGGGGTCAGCCAGCAGAGGGCGGCGGTGAGCATGGCCTCGACGCCGGCCTGCAGGGTGGGGTCGGGGACGGGCGCGTAGAACGGGGAGTGGTTCGAGGGCACGTCGGTGGTGAGCGTGCCGTTGGCGAAGGCGGTGAGCCAGGTCTCGGGGTCGGTGCCGCCGACGAACCAGAAGGTGGACGGGAAGCCACCGTGGGTCCCGAACCGGCCGAAGTCCTCGCTGGCCGAGATCAGCGGCGCTTCGACCGTGCGGTCGGGGCCGAACCGGGCCCGGAACGCCTCGGCCACGGTCTCGGTGGTGGTCGGGTCGTTGTGCAACGCCGGGAACGAGTGCAGGACCTCGATCTCGGGGTCCCGGGGCGCGCCGGCCCCGTGGGCCTCGCCGTGCACGACCCGCTCGATGGCCGCCAGCAGCTGCTCGCGCACGGCCGGGGTGAAGCTGCGGACGCTGAGCCGCAGCTCGGCGTGGTCACCGATGATGTTCTCCTTGGTCCCGGCGTGCAGGGAGCCGACCGTGACCACGGCGGGCTCGACCGGGTCGATCGAGCGCGACACCACGGTCTGCAGCTTCATCACCGTCGAGGCGGCCATGACCACCGGGTCGACGGTGGTCTGGGGCGAGGCCCCGTGGCCGCCCCGTCCGTGGAGCGTGACCTTCAGGGCATCGGCGCCGGCCATCACCGCCCCCGACCGGTGCAGCAGCCAGCCCGCGGGGGCGGGGCCGACATGCTGGCCGAGGCCCACGTCGGGGGTGCCGAACCGGTCGAAGAGCCCGTCGGCCACCATGGCGTCGGCCCCCGAGCCCAGCTCCTCGGCCGGCTGCAGCACGATCATCAAGCGCCCCGACCAGGCCGCCCGACGGGCCATGAGCACGGTGGCCACGCCGACCATCCAGGCGGCGTGCATGTCGTGGCCGCAGGCGTGGGCGACCGGCTGCTCGACCCCCTCGTGGTTGGCGGCCCGCACGGTCGACGCGTACGGGAGCCCGGTGGCCTCCTCGACCGGCAGGGCGTCGATGTCGGCCCGGAGCAGGACATGGGCACCGGGACCGTTGTCGAGCACGGCCACCACCCCCGTGCCCCCGACCCCACGCGTGACCTCGTAGCCGAGCCCCTCCAGGCGGTCGGCCAGCAGGCCGGCGGTGCGGTGCTCGCAGAAGCTCAGCTCGGGATGGGCGTGGAGGTCCTCGTAGAGGGCCCGCAGGTCGTCGAGCAGGGCAGGGACGTCGTCGAGCAGCGTGTCGGGCACGGCCCCATCATGACCGACTGCCAGACTGGGGTCCGATGATCAGCCAGACCCACACCCTCGACACCGCGTCGGGCCCGATGGGGGTCCACGTGGTCCGCCCCGACGGCGACGGGCCGTTCCCGGTCGTCGTCTTCTTCCACCACGGCCCCGGCCTCGACGACGGCTCGAAGGAGGCCATGGCCCGCATCGCCGACTGGGGCTACTACGTCGTCAGCCACGACCGCTACCACCGGTTCGAGCCCTGGTTCGTGCTCGACCGGACCCGCCCCGTCGACGAGGCGACCCAGGCCCGGTTCTGGCAGGTCCTCATGGAGACCACCGACGACGACGTGGCCGCCGACCTGGCGGCCGTGCTGGCGTTCCTGGCCGACGACCCCACCGCTCGTCCCGCGCCCATGGGCTGCATCGGCTATTGCATCGGCGCCCGGTCCGTGCTGCGCACCATCGCCGGCGACCCCGACCGGTTCCGGGCCGGGGTCGGCCTGCACCCCTCGTTCTGCACCACCGAGGACGACGACTCCCCCCACTTGGCCGTGGCCGACCACCCCGGCTCGCTCTACATCGCCTTCGGCGCCGCCGACACCATGCAGCCGGCCTCGGCCAACACGGCCCTGATCGACGCCACCAACGCCCTCGAGCACGGCGTGGCCGAGATCCACGAGGGCGCCGACCACGGCTTCGGCGTCCCGGGCCCGGCCTACCACCCCGAGGCCGCCGACCGCAGCTACGAGCAGGCCCGCCTCGTCTTCGACCGCGAGCTCAGCTAGCGAGCCAGGCCAGCACCAGGCCGCGGAGGCGATCGATGCCGACGCCGGTGCGGGCGCTGACCCAGACCACGTCACGTTCCTGGAGGTCACAGCCCGCGGCCAGCTCCCGCTTGCGCTTCTGCCGCTTCGACGAGCGCACCTTGTCATGCTTGGTCGCCACCACCTGGTGGGGCAGGCCATGGGCCCGGCACCAGTCGAGCATCTGACGGTCGAGGGCGGTGGGGCCCACCTCGCCGTCGACGAGGACGACGACCATGGCCAGCTGCTCCCGCTCCAACAGGTACCGCTCCATCATCGCCTGCCACCGGTTGCGCTCGGTGGCCGAGGCCTTGGCGTAGCCGTAGCCCGGGCAGTCGACGACGGCGGCCTCGGTGCCGTCGAGGGCGAAGCAGTTGAGCAGCCGGGTGCGGCCCGGGGTCTTCGACGTCTGGGCCAGCTGCTTGCGGTTGGCCAGGGCGTTGAGCAGCGACGACTTCCCCACGTTGGAGCGGCCGACGAGGGCCACCTCGGCCTCGTTGTCGGGGAGCTGATCGGGCCGCGCCGCCGACAGCACGAACGACAGCGGCAGCGGCCCCGACCCGGTCACGACCCGGATGATGGTCGCTGCCCGGGCCAGGCGCTACAACGGCGGCCATGGCGACCAACCCCGAGCCCGCCCTGCGGGTGCCCTCCACCGACGGCGTCACCGTGGCCGTGCACGACCTGGGCGGCGACGGGCCCCCGCTGCTGATCGCCCACGCCAACGGGTTCTGCGGCGGCGCCTACGCGCCGTTCGCGGCCGAGCTGGCCGCCCACCGCCACGCCTGGGCGCTCGACTTCCGGGGCCAGGGCTGGTCGACCCCACCGACCGAGGGTGAGCTGGGCTGGGAGGGGACGGCCGACGACGTACTCGCCGTGGTCGACGCGCTCGGCGGCGGACCCGTCGACGCCGTGGGCCACTCGATGGGCGGCGCCGCCCTGGTCCGGGCCGAGGCCCGTCGACCGGGGACCCTGCGGCGGGTCTACCTCTTCGAGCCCATCGTCGTCCCCGGCGCCCTCATGCCCCGCGGCAACCCCATGGCGGTCGCCGCCCGCAAGCGCCGCCACGAGTTCGCCTCCCGGGCCGAGGCCCTCGCCTCCTACGCCGGCCGCCCGCCGCTCGGCTACCTGCGGGCCGACTGCCTGGCCGCCTACGTGCTCCACGGCTTCGAGGAGCTCGACGACGGCACCGCCCGCCTGCGCTGCCCCGGCGAGCACGAGGCCCAGATGTTCGAGGCCACCGGGTCGATCACCACCGAGGACGCCGCCCGGGTCCACGTGCCCGCCGTCGTCGCCCGGGGCGCCCTGGCCGAGGGCTGGGGTGGCCCCGCCGCCTTCGCCCCCGCCGTGGCCGACGCCCTCCCCCTGGGCACCCTCCACGAGCACCCCCTCCTCGGCCACTTCGGCCCCCTCGAGCACCCACCCCAGATCGCCGCCGACGCCCTGACGGTGCTGGAGGGTGACGGGTGAGCGAGGTCGCCTTCGGGCTCGACACCTTCGGCGACGTCACCGTCGACGACGACGGCCGGCGCCTCACCGACGCCGAGGTGCTGCGCAACGTCGTGGAGGAGGCCGTCCTGGCCGACCGCCTCGGCATCGACGCCATCGGGCTGGGTGAGCACCACCGGGAGGACTTCGCCATCTCCTCGCCCGAGACCGTGTTGGCCGCCATCGCCGGCCGCACCGAGCGCATCCTGCTCGGATCGGCGGTGACCGTGCTCAGCTCCGACGACCCCGTCCGGGTGTACCAGCGCTTCGCGACCCTCGACGCCGTGTCGGGCGGTCGGGCCGAGGTCACCCTGGGCCGGGGCAGCTTCACGGAGTCGTTCCCGCTGTTCGGGTACCCGCTCGACCAGTACGAGGAGCTCTTCGAGGAGAAGCTGGACCTGTTCTCGGTCCTGCGGGAGGAGGGCCCGGTCACGTGGAGCGGTCGCACCCGGTCGCCGCTGCAGGGTCAGCGGGTGGTCCCCCGGACCGAGCGGGGCCTGCGCACCTGGGTGGGCGTCGGGGGCAGCCCGCAGTCGGTGGTTCGGGCCGCCCGCCACGGCCTGCCCCTGATGATCGCCATCATCGGCGGCGAGAGCCACCGCTTCGCCCCCTTCGTCGAGCTCTACCGGCGGGTGCTGGCCGAGACCGGCCAGCACCACCTGCCGGTGGGCGTCCACTCCCCCGGCCACGTCGCCCCCACCGACGAGGCCGCCCTCGAGGAGCTGTGGCCGCACTGGAAGCCGATGCGCGACCGGATCGGGGCCGAACGGGGCTGGCCGCCGGCCACCCGGGGTGAGTTCGAGGCCGCCGCCGGCCCCGACGGCGCCATGTACGTCGGCGCCCCGGCGACCGTCGCCGCCAAGATCGCCCGGACGGTCACGACCCTCGGGCTGGAGCGCTTCGACCTCAAGTACTCGGCCGGCACCCTGCCCCACCCGCTGCTGTTGCGCAGCATCGAGCTCTACGGCACCGAGGTCCTGCCCCGGGTCAGGGAGCTGCTCGCCGCCTCGCCGGCGGGCTGAGGTGCTCGTCGTCCTGCTGCCCCCGTCGGAGGGCAAGGCCGAGGGCGGCGGTGACCCGCGCTGGTCCCCCGAGTCCGGCGCCTTCGCCGCCCTGGCCCGCCAACGCACCCGGGTGGCCAATGCCCTGAAGCGGGCCCGGGGCGGCACCGAGGCCGTCGTCGGCGCCCGGGGGGACCTCCTCGCCCGCGCCCGGGCCGCCAACCGGGCCCTGGTCGGCGCCCCCACCCAGCCCGGCCACCAGGGGGTGCCCGGCGTCGTGTGGGAGCAC
>CAYTJS010000286.1:0-4855 GCA_964438115.1 uncultured Iamiaceae bacterium | reverse complement strand
CGAGCCATGACCACCTCCACCGCTCCCACCACCGTCCGGTCCGTGGCCGCCGCCGTCGGGCCCGCCGTCGTGCGCATCGGCCGTCACGGCCGGGGCACCGGCGTCGTCCTCGAGGACGGGGCCGTGGCCACCAACGCCCACAACCTGCGGGGCACCGAGACCACGGTGACCTTCGCCGACGGCCGCCGCGAGACGGCCACGCTGGCAGGTCACGACCTGCACGGCGACCTGGCCGTGCTCCACGTCGAGACCGGCGACGCCCCGCCCGTGACCTGGGGCGGCACGGCCGACCTGGGCGACCCGGTGCTGGCCGTGGGCCTGACCGGCGACGGCGTCACCCGGGTGACCGTCGGCACCGTCAGCGCCGCCGGCCGGGCCTTCCGGGGTCCCCGGGGCCGGCGCATCGCCGAGGCCCTCGAGCACACCGCGCCCCTTCCCCGGGGCTCGTCGGGTGGACCCGTGGTCGACGAGGAGGGCCGCCTCGTCGGGCTGAACACCCACCGACCCGGCGACGGCCTCTACCTCGCCGTGCCCGCCGACGACGCCCTGCGCCAGCGCCTGGCCCGCCTCGCCGCCGGCGAGAACGCCGAGCCCCGGCGCCTCGGCGTCGGCCTGGCCCCGGCCCACGTCGCCCGGGCCCTGCGCCGTTCGGTCGGCCTGCCCGAGCGCGACGGTCTGCTCGTGCGGCTCGTCGAGGAGGGCTCGCCCGCCGCGACCGGCGGGGTCGAGGAGGGGGACCTCCTGGTGGCCGCCGACGGCCGGCCCCTCGCCACCGTCGACGACCTCCACACCGCCCTGGCCGAGATCGGCGAGGACGGTCGGCTGACCCTCGGCATCGTCCGGGGGGCCGACGAGCGTGACCTCGAGATCGACATGGAGGTCGCCGGTCTGGACACGCCGGCCGAGGGGTAGGAAGGTGGACAGGTGGCCGCCGGGTCCGGACTCCCTTCCCTCCGGGCCCGGCGGCTACCTCGCGCCCACCACCCCGTTCCGGTCGCGGAAACTCGGGGGTGAGCGTCAGATCCTGCTGCCAGAACGGGATGGACGGGCGGGGGTAAGGGGGTGACGGGGCGGGCGGTGCAGGGGGTGGCGGCGCAGACGTCCTCGTAGCGGCCGTCGAAGAGGAAGGCGTGCTTCTGGCGCCGGTTGTCGGCGTCGGCCCGCGGGTCCTCGTGGGGGTCGGGCCCCGCCCGGGGCGGCGTGTTGGTCACCGGCGGCACCGCCGCCCCCGAGTCCCACACCACGAGCACCGACCCCTCGGTCCCCTCCTCCGCCGTCGGCAGGCCCCAGTAGGGCTCGTCGTCGGGGTGACGCCCGTCGGCCAGCGCCGGTCGGTGGACGGCGGCCCCGATGGTGCGGGCCATGATCTCCGCCGACCACATCGTCACCTGGTGGTCCCCGAAGGCAACGCTGAGCAGCACCTGGTGGGCCGGCGTGTCGGGGTAGGGGTCGGTGGTGAGGTGCTGGGCGTAGCCGTCGTTCTCGGCCCGGTCCCACAGCATCTGCACCAGCGCCAGGCCCAGGGCCTGGTCCAGCGGGTTCGGGTAGGCGGGATCGAGGATCGCCGCGTAGGTGTCGAAGTCGACGCTACGGCGCAGCAGCAGCGAGTAGTTCATCCCCGGGACGCCGAGGCTGGCCCGGGTCCAGTCCTGGGCCACGGCGGTGGCCGCCCCACCCATGATCCCGCCCTGGCTGTTGGCGTCGAAGGCGAGCTGCGAGGTGTCCAGCAGGGGTGCGCCGTCGGGGGCCTGGAAGGCCGGGTGCGACGCCAGGCCGTCCTCGTGGCGCATGAGCCGGCCCAGGAAGAGCACGTTCAGGATCCCCTGCTGGCCCCGGTCGGCCAGGCTCGGGAAGCTCCCCAGCTCGCCGAGGATGGCGGCGGCGTTGCCCACGTCCTCCTCGGCCATCCCGATCCAGTCGGTGGCGCAGAAGGCCACGTCGTGCTCGACGGCGACGTCGGCCACGTTGCCCGCCTCGACCTCACCCCGGCTCCCCAGCAGCCCGTGGCCGTAGAGCGACATGGCCGCCGGGGTGTCGGCCGCCGCGTCGGGGACGGCGCACTCGAAGGCGGCGGTGTAGGTGCCCCGCCGCTCGGGCAGGCCATCGGGGCCCTGGGTGAGCCGGCTGCCCGGCTCGCCCGCCCCGGTGAGGTACTGCGGAACGGCGAAGGTGCCGTGGACGTAGGTCACCCCCGGCCCGTCGGGGTCCCGCTCCTCGTCCGTGACGGTGAAGGCGGGGGCCTCGCCGCCCAGGGCGGCGAAGGCGTCATCGCGCATGGCGAGCAGGCGCTCGGAGAGGTTGCGGCCGCTGGCGATCGTGAAGTCCCAGGCCATCCACAGGTCGTGACGGGCCACACCGGCGGCGGCCAGGTCGGCGAAGACCCGCTCCATCGCGTCCCGCCGGTCCTCGACCTCCGGAAGGCCGGTTGTCAACCCGTCACGATGGGCCCGGAAGGCGGGCGAGGGATCGAGCAACCGACCGTCGCCGTCGACCAGGCCCCGCAGCCCGACCACGTAGCGATGGCCCTCCAGGAAGTTCGTTCCGGGGCGGACGAAGAGCAACTCGTCGGCGGGGGTCTCGGCGGCGGAATCCAGCTCGGCCCACACGGGATGACGCTCGCCGGTGACGGTGTCGACGACCACCACCGGCGAGTCGGCGGCCAGCGAGGCGGGCACGTCGGTGATCGGGGGCAGGCCCGACGCCGCCGGGTCGAGGCCCTCGGTGTGGACGAGCAGCGCCGTGCCCGGGCTCCAACCGTCGTTGCGGTTCCACTCGGTGGGGTCCATGACCACGCCGTCGGCGTTGGCCGGTAGCCCGTCCTCGGGCAGGGCGACCCGCCGGCCCGTGTCGGTCTCGTCGTCGGCCACGGTGAACCGGTCGCTGGGAAAGGGCAGCACGCAGGCCCTCGGGTCGAGCGGGTCGCAGGCCGCCCCGCCCCCATCGGCCTCGACGGCCGCCACCAGCGCCTCGGGGGCGGGCTGCAGGTCGGGGGTGGTGGGCGGCGAGGCCGCCGTCGCCCCGTCCTCACCCGAACAGGCCGGGACCGCCGCCAGGGCGACCACGGCCACGACCCCCCACCACCGTCGTCGCACGCCGGCGACGTTAGGTGGCCCGCCGACCCCCGAGGTCCGGCGCGGCCGGGCCCGGCCCAGAACGCGACACGAGGAGCGCCGGGGGGCAGCGCTCCTCGTGTCTCGGGGACGGCCAGGGGGGATGGCCGTCGGTCAGGCGGCCTGGATCAGGCGGCCTTGACCTTGGGGGTCGCCTTGGCCACGGCCGGCTTGGCCGGGGCGGGGGCGACGAACTTGGCCCGGACCGGGGCGGCGGCGTCGAGCAGCGCCTCGGCGAACTCCCGCTGGTTCTCCAGCAGGCGGGTGCGGAACCCGTAGTAGGCGTCCAGGGCCTCGGCGGCGGTGGGGACCTTCTCCGCCACGGCGGCGGGGACCTTCACCTCGGGGAGGCGACCCTCGACCTTCTCGGCGAGGTCACGGACGCCCTTCACGACGGGCTCCTCCATGCGGGACAGGACGTCGAGGATCTGGCCCTCGAACTCGGTGAACTTCTCGGTGGCGACCGACATGGCTGCTTCCTTCACTCGGGGGACGTGCTAACTGCATCAAGCACTGACACCAGTAAAGCAAGCAACGCTCGCGACGTCAACCCCTTTGCTTGCAAAAGTATGCAACTGTGACGCATGGCACCTCCACTTGACCACGGCCCTATTCCCGACCAGAGTGGTCGGGAATCAGACTGCAGGAACCAGGAGGCCCGAGATGGCACTGCGACTGGGCGACGCCGCCCCCAACTTCACCGCCGACACCACCGACGGCGAGATCGACTTCTACGACTGGAAGGGTGACGGCTGGGCCGTCCTGTTCTCCCACCCGGCCGACTACACCCCGGTGTGCACCACCGAGCTGGGCTACCTGGCCCGGATCAAGCCCGAGTTCGACGCCCGCAACACCAAGGTGATCGGCCTGTCGGTCGACTCGGTCGAGGACCACAAGGGCTGGGCCGGCGACATCGCCGAGACGCAGGGCACCGCCCTCAACTTCCCGATCATCGCCGACCCCGACAGGAGGGTCGCCGAGGCCTACGACATGATCCACCCCGGCGAGGGCGACACCTCGACGGTGCGCTCGGTCTTCGTGATCGGCCCCGACAACACCGTGAAGCTCTCCATCACCTACCCGAAGAGCACGGGCCGCAACTTCGACGAGATCCTGCGGGTCATCGACTCGCTGCAGATGACCGCCGCCCACGGCCTCTCCACGCCGGTGCAGTGGCAGAAGGGCGACAAGGTCATCGTGCCCCCCACGGTCAGCACCGAGGAGGCTCGCGAGAAGTACCCCGACGTCGAGGAGCTCAAGCCCTACCTCCGCTACGTGTCGGAGCCGGGCTAGCGCGACCGGGTCACACCCGGGTGGTGTCGAGGGCCTGGCGGGCGATGGCCCGCCAGCCCTCGGCGACCACCCCGGGGAGGCCCACGCCGGGGACGGCCCCGGCTCCCAGGGCCTCCTCGACCACGGTGGCCACCACCGTCTGGGCCAGTCGGTCCTGGGTCACCGTGACCGCCTCGGCCGCCGCCCGCGCCCGGTCGAGGGCCCCGGCCCGGTCCCCCGCCGCCGCGGCGGCGAGGGTGGCGGCCAACAGCGCCTCCATGCGGTCGTGGTAGGTGGCCCGACGCGACGAGAGCACCCCCGCCACCAGGTCGTCGACGTCGAGGGCGCCGGCGGCGACCCGGGCCAGGGCCAGCGCCGCCCCCGAGTTGGGGTGGGCCGCCGGTTCGGTCGCCCCCGCCATCCGCTCCAGCAGGGCGGCCGCCCGGTCGGCATCCCCCCGCTGGAGCAGGGCC
>CAYTJS010000285.1:0-4874 GCA_964438115.1 uncultured Iamiaceae bacterium | reverse complement strand
CGACGTCGGCGCCGACCTGGTGGGCAAGGTCGAGGCCGGCATCCCCGAGGACGACCCCCGCAACCCCGCCACCATCGCCGACAACGTCGGTGACAACGTGGGCGACTGCGCCGGCATGGCCTCGGACCTCTTCGAGTCCTACGAGGTCACCCTGGTCGCCGCCATCATCCTGGGCGTCGCCGCCTTCGAGTCCATCGGCATGGAGAACCCGGTCGTCGGCCTGATCTTCCCGGTGGCCGCCCGGGCCATCGGCGTGCTCGCCTCCATCGTGGGCGTCTTCATGGTGCGGGCCCGCGAGACCGACAAGTCGGCCATGGCCCCCATCAACCGGGGCTTCCTCACCGCCGGCATCCTCACCGTCATCGGCACCGCCGTCGTGGCCTTCTTCTACGTGGGCAACGACATCGGCGACGAGGCCGTCGAGGGCTACGTCAGCAACCCCGGCCTGCGCATGTTCCTCGCCGTGGTGGTCGGCCTGGTCCTGGCCCAGGTGGCCAGCCGCCTGACCGAGTACTTCACCTCCACCGAGCACGCCCCGGTGCAGGAGATCGCCGAGTCGGCCCGCACCGGCCCCGCCACCACCGTCCTGTCCGGCATCAGCTCGGGCATGGAGTCCTCGGTGTGGGCCATCGTCGCCATCGCCGTCGCCCTCGGTGCCGTGATCGGCCTGGGTGGCGGCAACATCCAGTTCACCTTCTACCTGGTTGCCCTGGCCGGCATGGGCATGCTGGCCACGACCGGCGTCATCGTCTCGGAGGACACCTTCGGCCCGGTGGCCGACAACGCCGCCGGCATCGCCGAGATGTCGGGCGAGTTCGAGGGTGAGGCCGAGCGGATCATGGTCAGCCTGGACGCGGTGGGCAACACCACCAAGGCCGTGACCAAGGGCTTCGCCATCGGCTCGGCGGTCATCGCCGCCGTGGCCCTGTTCGCCTCCTACATCGAGACGATCGCCGCCGAGCTGCCGGACCTGGTGCCCGACGGCGTGAACCTCTTCGACGCCATCCCGATCAACGTGGCCGACCCGGAGACCTTCATCGGCCTCCTCATCGGCGGCTCGATCGCCTTCATGTTCTCGGCCCTGGCCATCCGCGCCGTCGGCCGCACCGCCGGCACGGTGGTCCAGGAGGTCCGCCGCCAGTTCGCCGACGGCAAGATCATGAGGGGCGAGAAGCGCCCCGACTACGGCCCGGTCATCGACATCTGCACCGCCGCCTCGCTGCGGGAGCTGGCCACGCCGGCCCTGCTGGCGGTGCTGACGCCGGTGATCATCGGCTTCGGCATCAACTTCTACGCCCTCGGGGCGTTCCTGGCCGCCATCATCCTGACCGGTCAGCTCATGGCCAACTTCCAGAACAACGCCGGAGGCGCCTGGGACAACGCCAAGAAGTACATCGAGGACGGCGCCGAGGGCGGCAAGGGCTCGGAGGCCCACAAGGCCGCCGTCATCGGTGACACCGTCGGTGACCCGTTCAAGGACACCGCCGGCCCGGCCCTCAACCCGCTGATCAAGGTGATGAACCTGGTGGCGCTGCTGCTGCTGCCGGCCATCATCAACCTCCAGGACAACGACGCGGCGCGCTACACCATCGCCCTCGTGTCCCTGGCGGTGCTGATCGGAGCCATCGCCTTCTCGAAGCGAGGGGGCAGCACCATCGCCGGTGGTGCCGAGCCCGCAGCCGAGGCGGAGCCCGCCTCCGCCTGATCTGCGTTTGCGTTCTGGCGCCCGGTCCGGTTGCTCCGGCAGCCGGATCGGGCGCCAGTTCGCGTTTTCGGCTCAGCGGCGGACGAACACGGGGTTGGCGATGGTCGTCGGGGCGTGGGCGTCCCAGGTCTGGACCTCCCAGGCGGTGCCGAGGGGCCCGCTGCCGGGTCGGGCCGCGATCCCGGTGCGCCACGTGACGTGCTCGCGGGTCAGCTCCTCGGTGGCCACCACCTCGCCGTCGGCCAGCAGCACCAGCTCCTGGCCCTGGCCCCCTTCCACGGTCACCTCCAGTTCGGTGGGACCGGTGACGGTGTCGCCGAGCATCGCCTCGCCCGCCCGTACCTCCAGCGCCGGGCTGTGGTGCACGCCGCGGGTGCGCACGTAGGCGTGACCGGCCCGCAGGGCCTCGGTCACCCCGGCCCGCGACAGTTCACGGCACCAGAGGGCGGTGGCCGACGAGCCGTAGTCGTCGCCCAGTTTGTCGTCGGAGCCCGAGACCGCCGTGATCCGGTGGCCGTCGGCGAGCAGGGCCCGCCAGCGGACGAGGGCGGTGGCCACAAAGGGGTTCGGGAAGTCGGGCGGCTCGCCCAGCACACAGGGGCCGGTGACCACCTCGATGCCGGTGACCAGGTCCCAGTCGATCGAGTCGTCGAGGGTGAACTCGCAGCCGCGGCAGTGGTTCCCGAACACGGCCTCCGGATACGTGGTGGGGTGCGCCACTTGGAAGAGGGCGCCGGCGGCCACCGCCGCCCGCTGGATGGCGCCGAGGTCGACGTCCTCGAAGCCGTGGCGGTACTCGAGCAGGCCCGGCGTCTCGCCCAGGACGACGGCGTGGCCGAAGTAGGTGATGACCTCGCGGCCCGGGAGCACGAGCAGGTCGGGGTTCGCCCGCTGGACGGGCCCCAGCTCGTCCCAGTGCCAGGGCGTCACGTAGTCGACGACGGGGAGGATCTCGAGCCCGGCGGTACGGGAGAGGGCGACGAGGTCGTCCCACGCCGGGGCCCGGGGGTGGCTGTGGCGGCCGTGCTGGTGGAGGTCGGCGTGGTACCAGCCGGGCTCCGCCCGGGCGACGTGGCCGGGGTCGACCGGGTCGGGGGGCGGGGCCTGGCCCCCGGTGGCCACCGAGTGGGCGGCGACGGTCACCTCGTAGTCGGAGCCGTCGGGGGCCACGTCGCCGGCGCCCAGTTCGACCCACCACACCCCGGGCTCGATCGGCCCGGCCCGGTAGCAGCGCTCGGCCGCCCCGGCCTCGATCCAGACCGGCGCCTCGCCGTGGTGGGCCCGGGCCGCTCGGCTGCCCGACCAGCCCCGGAATCCGGCCGCGTCCCGGTAGCCGGCCGTGTCCCACACCCCGAGGTCGAGCACGGTCTCGGGCCCGGGCCACCAGCGGTAGCCCACCTCCAGGCGGGCCGTGCCCGGCGGTACGGCAACGGGAAGGACCCGGTAGGTCTTGTGCTCCTCGGGGGCGAAGCGGCCCCGGAGCACGGCCGGTTCCCCGTCGAGGGGGACCGGCGTCGGTTCGGGGGTGGTCACGGGGGCAGCGTAGGTTCGGGGCCATGACCGTGGACCCCCGTGCCCTCTTCGACCTGTCCGGCCGCGTGGCCATCGTCACCGGCGGGACCCGGGGGATCGGCCGGGCGGTGGCCGAGGGCTTCGCCGTGGCCGGGGCCAAGGTCGTCGTCGCCAGCCGCAAGCCCGACGCCTGTGCCGAGACGCAGCGGGCGCTGGAGGCGTTGGGGGCCGAGGCGCTGGGGGTGCCGACCCACCTGGGCGAGCTCGAGGGCCTCGAGGCCCTGGTGGCCGCCACCGTCGACCGCTTCGGGGGCATCGACGTCGTGGTCAACAACGCCGCCACCGCCCTGGCCCAGCCCATCGGCGACCTCACCCCGGAGGCGTGGGAGAAGTCCCAGGCCGTGAACCTGCGGGGTCCGACCTTCCTGGTGCAGGCCGCCCTGCCCCACCTCACCGCCAGCGACCACGCCGCCGTGGTCAACGTGATCAGCGTGGGGGCGTTCCTCTTCGGTGCCGGCACGTCGATGTACGCCTCGGCCAAGGGCGGCCTGCTCTCCATGACCCGCTACATGGCCACCGAGCTGGCGCCCCGGGGGATCCGGGTGAACGCCCTGGCCCCCGGCAGCGTCGACACCGACATGGTGCGCAACAACCCGCCCGAGGCCGTCGAGCGCATGGCCGCCGCCTGCAAGATGGGCCGGCTGGCCGCCCCCGACGAGATGGTGGGTCCGGTGATCTACCTGGCCTCCGACGCCAGCAGCTACATGACCGGTCAGGTCCTCGTGGTCGACGGCGGCCTGGCCGCCTACTGACCGTCCCCGGCTACTGTCCCGTTCCACGGATCGACTCGCGGGAGGTCAGGTCATGGTGGGACGTCGGACGAAGCGGGTGGTGCTCCTGCTGGCGGCGATGGGCGCACTGGTCGCCCTGCTGGCCGCCAGCCCGGCCGGTGGTCAGCCGGCCCCCGACGATCCCCTGCTCCTCCAGGTCATCGACGACTCGGGCGCCGAGGCCACCACCGTCGGCGGCGGCGGCATGTGGCCGGCCAACGCCGGCTCCGGGGCCGAAGCCGGGCTGACCCCGACGCCGGCCCCGGCGGTCCCCGAGGGCACGACCTCGCCGGGGGGCGGCGAGTCCGTCATCGGCGCCGACGGCCGGCAGCAGATCCTCGACACGACGCTGTACCCGAGCCGGGCCATCGGCCAGCTCGTCTTCAACCAGGGCGGCGACTTCATCTGCACCGGCTGGCTGATCGATCCCAACACCATCCTCATGTCGGGGCACTGCGTCCACTCGGGCGGCCCCGGTGGCACCCCGACCTCGTCGATGACCTTCGCCCCCGGCCGCAACGGCGGCTCCAACCCCTACGGGACCTGCCCGGTCACCCAGCTCGCCACCACCAGCCAGTGGCTCAACAGCGCCAACGCCAACCACGACTGGGGCATGGGTCAGCTCAACTGCAACGTGGGCAACACCGTCGGCTGGTTGGGCTACCGCAGCCTCAGCACCAATGCCCTGCTCAACCGGCTCATCGAGGTCCGCGGTTACCCGGGCGACAAGGCCTCGGGGACGATGTGGACGATGCAGGACCGGATCCGGTTCCTGTCGGGCAACAACCTGAGCGTGCACTACCGGGCCGACACCGCCGGCGGTCAGT
>CAYTJS010000284.1:0-4895 GCA_964438115.1 uncultured Iamiaceae bacterium | reverse complement strand
GGCCCCACTTCATGAAGGTGCGGATGGCCGTGGGCGCCGTGTAGAGCTGGGTGACCCCGTACTTCTCGACGATCTCCCACAGCCGGCCCTTGTGAGGGGTGTCGGGCGTGCCCTCGTAGATGACCGAGGTGGCCCCGTTGGCCAGCGGCCCGTAGACGATGTAGCTGTGGCCGGTGACCCAGCCGATGTCGGCGGCGCACCAGTAGACGTCGTCGTCGGGATGGAGGTCGAAGACCACCTTGTGCGAGTAGGCCACCTGGGTCAGGTAGCCCCCCGTGGTGTGCATGATCCCCTTGGGCTTGGCCGTGGTCCCCGAGGTGTAGAGGAGGTAGAGCAGGTGCTCGGCCTCCATCGGCTCGGCGGGACAGTCGGCGCTGGCCCCCGCCATCAGGTCGTGGTACCAGTGGTCACGGCCCTCGACCATCTCGACCTCCTGGCCCGTCCGCTCGACCACGACCACGTCGGTGATGGACGGCGTGGACCCGAGGGCGACGTCGACGTTGACCTTGAGGCCCGAGGGCGCCCCCCGGCGGAACCCCCCGTCGGCGGTGACGACGACCTTGGCCTCGGCGTCGTTGATGCGGTCGATGAGGGAGTCCGGCGAGAAGCCACCGAACACGACCGAGTGCGGGGCACCGAGGCGGGCGCAGGCCAGCATGGCCACGGGCAGCTCGGGGATCATCGGCATGTAGATCGCCACCCGGTCGCCCTTGGCCACCCCCAGGCCCTTCAGGACGTTGGTGAAGCGGCAGACCTCGTCGAGCAGGTCGGCGTAGGTGATGGTGCGGGTGTCACCGGGCTCACCCTCCCAGTGGAAGGCGACCTTGTCCCCCCGGCCCGCCTCGACGTGGCGGTCGAGGCAGTTGGCGGCCACGTTCAGCTCGCCGTCGGCGAACCACCGGGCGAAGGGCAGGTCCCACTCGAGGACGGTCGTGAAGTCCTTCGACCAGGTCAGCAGCTCGCGGGCCTGCCGGGCCCAGAACGCCTCGGGGTCGGCCTCGGCCTCGGCGTAGACCCCGGGGTCGCTGACGACGGCGTTGGCCACGAAGTCGGCGGAGGGCGGGAAGGTCCGCCCCTCGTGGAGGTAGTCCTCGATGGTCGGTTCGGACGCCATGGCGCCGATCGTAGGCGACCCGGCGATGGCCCTATCCCTCGGCGATGCCGTCCCCGAGGTCCTCTGCCGGCATGCCGTAGGCACCGAGGTGACCGACGAACGGCGTGGGGTCACCGGCCCAGTCCAGGGCCAGGGCCTGGGCGACCGTCCGGCGGCCGGCCAGCACGCGGAGCAGTTCCCGGGCTGGCGACGCAAGGCGGGCCGTTGCGGGTCCCGCACCGACGACCCGTTCCTCCTCGACCCCCGGCGCGGTCAGGCAGAGCGTCAGCCGGCCCACGTCGGCGAGGCCCTCGTCGAGGACATCCAGGTAGTGGTCGAGGGCGACGAGGACCGTGGGAAGATCGGGGGTCGGCGGGCGCCCCAGCGCGGCGTCGACGTCCTGGACGTGCACGGTCAGGTCGCCCACGAAGTGGCTGCCGACCTCGTAGCCGAACAGGCGGAGACCATCCTCGAAGGCGGGCGACTCGGTCTCCCACTCCGCCACGAGGTCCTCGACCGAGCGAGCGGCCCGGGCCGCCACCTGGTCGGCGGTCCAGTCCTCCACGGTCCGGTCAGCGCCGAACTGGCCCCGGTTCAGGTCGGCGGTGATCCCCACCACGTGGGCGAGCACGTCCCGCACCCGCCAGGCCGGGGTGGCCGGCACCACCTGCTGCTGCTGGTCGAGCGAACAGGAGAGGACGATGCCGCTGAAGTCGGCCCGCAAGCGGGCGTAGACGGCGCCGCAGTCGACGGTCGCGGCACGGTCCGCTCCTCCTGCTGCCACGCCGCCAGGCTAGGTGGCTTGTGAGGGGCGCACCGAGCGGGCAGGCTCGTCCTGTGCGGCGCCGGCTCGTGTCCTTGGTGGTGGCGATCGCCCTCGTGGCCGGTGGTGCGGCGGCCCCGGCCGTGGCGGCCCCCGACCGGCCGGCGCCCGGTGATCGCCTGCAGTGGCAGTTGGGTGCCCTGCCCGCCGACCTCGGCGTCGCGGCCGACGTCTACGACCTCGACCTGTTCGAAACGACCCGGGCCGAGGTGGCCGGGCTGCAGGAGCGGGGCGTGTTCGTCGTCTGCTACCTGTCGGCCGGGTCGTGGGAGTCCTACCGGCCGGACTCGGGCCGGTTCCCGGCGTCGGTCCGCGGCCGGCGCCTGGCCGGCTTCGAGGACGAGCGCTGGCTCGACGTGCGCCGCCGGGACGTCCTCCTCCCGCTCATGCGGGACCGCCTCGACCGCTGCGCCGCCAAGGGGTTCGACGGGGTCGAGTTCGACAACATGGACGGCTGGACCAACGCCACCGGGTTCCCGCTGACCCGCCGCCACCAGCTCGTGTACCTGCGCGACCTGGCCCGCGAGGCCCGCCTCCGCGACCTCTCCCCCGGCCTGAAGAACGCCCTGGGGCTGATCCCCGACCTCGTTCCGTACTTCGGGTGGGCGCTGAACGAGCAGTGCCTCCAGTACGACGAGTGCGGGCACTACCGACCCTTCGTCCGGGCGGGCAAGGCCGTCTTCATCGTCGAGTACCGGGGGACGGCAGCGACCGTCTGCGGCCGTGAACCACGGGGCACGACCGTCGACCTGAAGCGCCTCCGCCTCGACGCCCGGGTCACCCGCTGCCCCTACCGCCCCCCACGACCCCCGTAACCACCGAAATTGCGTGAGTTGGTCCGCTCCAGGGTGACCAACTCACGCAATTTCGGGGTGATGGGCGCCTCAGCCGAGCCGGCGCTGCAGGGCGGCGACGGCCACCCGCAGGGGAGGGGCCAGGGGTCCCGGGCCGGGCGAGCGGGTGGCCGCGGCGGCGTCGGCCGCGAGCAGGTCCCGGGCCTGGCGCGGGTGGCGGGGCCCGCGCACGACGACCACCAGCTCGGGGTCGAGGAGGGCGCTGCGGTAGGTGAGGTTGTACGAGCCGTGGATGCTGGTGGTGGCGTCGACCACCGCCAGCTTGAGGTGGACGAAGGCCTCGGCCTCCCTGACCTCCACGCCGGCCGCCAGGAGCCCGGGGTCGTGACGCCGCAGTGTCCATGCCGCGAAGCGGTCGTGGCCGGGCGTCCGGGGCGGGACGTAGTCGCTCACCGTGGGCCCCGGACGCACCAGGGTCACCGACGGTCCGTTCGGGCCGGCGGCGGCCGCCCACGCCTCCAGGACCGCGGCGTCGGAGACGTAGGCGTTCTCGACCAGGACCTCCCGCTCGGCGGCGGCCACCAGTCCGGCGTACAGCGCCCGGATCGGGTTGGCCGGGCCCGGGTCGGCCACGTCGAGGACGGTCACGAGGTGGTCACCGGCCTCGGCCGGACGGGCGACGGTGGCGACCGGGTCCCGGCCCCCGTAGCGCCGCCACATCCGCAGGAACACGGCGGCCAGCTCGGTCACGACCGGGCCCCGGAGCAGGGTGCCGGCGTCGTGCCAGCGGGTCCGGCCCGACGGGGTGCCCTCGGCGTAGAGGTAGGTGGTGCCGATGCCGAAGCTGGGCACCAGGGCCCGGGTCCCGTCCACCACCACCAGCTTGCGATGGTCCACGGGAGCCCCCAGCACCACCGGGCGCCGCCCGCCCGGGCGCATCGGGCGGACGATGACCCCGGACGCGGTGAGGTGCTCGACCAGCTCGGCCACCGCCCGACGGGCCCCGCCGCCGGCGTCGTCGGCGAAGAGCCCCGAACCCGACTGGGTCGGGTCGAGGAGGACCCGCACCTCGACCCCCGCCCGGGCCCGCTCGGCCAGCGCGGCCGCCACCGCCCACCCGGCCTCGTCGGGCCGGAACACGAAGCTGGCCAGGTGGACCTGGCGTGCGGCCCCGGCGACCAGGTCGAGGAGGGCGGCGCGCACCGCCGGGCCGTCGACGACGAGCTCGGCATGGTTGCCGGGCGTGCCCGGCCCGGGGAGGGTCACGGTCAGCCCCGCCGCCACTCCAGGACCCGGAAGGCCCCCATGCCGGTCGGGTCGGTGAGGGCCTCGGCCTCCCGCACCCGACTCCGGGCCCGGAGGGCCTCGAGGTCGCCGAGGTGGGCCCGCTCGGCCCACACCCGCCGGCCCTCCCCGACCAGCTCGTCGATCCCCCACCGGCGCAGCCAGTCGGCCTGGCTGTGGTCCTCGTCGGGCAGCGGCAGCTGGTCGACGGCCACCTCGACGGTGATGTCCTGCTCCCCCAGGTGGTCCATCGGATGGCCGCCCCGCTCGTGACCGGCGTAGGTCCGCAGCCACTCGGTCCAGGGGCGGCCGGCCATCGAGGCCGTGGTCGAGCAGTAGTCGAGGACGACGAGCCGGCCCCGGAGCCGGTCGAGCACGTTGCCGACCCAGGCGGCCGCCACCGACTGGTCCGGGGCCAGTCCCACCTCGGGCCAGGGCCGGTCGGGGTCGATGGGCTCGCCGTCGACGGTCAGGTCGACGGGGAGGTTGTCGAGCAGCTCGTTGGCCACCACCACCCCGACCAGCTCACCGGCGGGCAGGTCGGGCGCCGAGGCCAGGCCCTCGTGGCGCTCCCGCTGCGCCGCCGACCGGTCCACGGCCAGGTAGGGATGCGGACAGCCGGCCAGGGCCAGGCTGCGGCCGAGGGTGCCGGCCCCGGCCCCCACGTCGTAGACCGTGAAGCCCTCGGGCCGACCCGCCTCGTCGTGCCAGGCGGCCACTGCCCGGGCCAGGACTGCACCGAAGAGCGGACCCACCTCGGGGGCGGTGAGGAAGTCGGCCCGGCGCCCCGCCCCACCGCCGCGCCGCTCGTAGAACCCCTCGGGCCCGTAGAGCGCTGCCTCCATCACCTCCCGGAAATTGCGTGACCTGGTCCCGCCCACCATGACCAACTCACGCAATT
>CAYTJS010000283.1:1227-4930 GCA_964438115.1 uncultured Iamiaceae bacterium | reverse complement strand
ACTGGATGCACCAGGCCATGGTCCGCATGGACGGCGAGAAGATGTCGAAGTCGCTCGGCAACCTGGTCTTCGTCCACGACCTGCTCGAGACCTGGGACGCCCGGGTCATCCGCCTGGCGGTGCACGCCCACCACTACCGGGACTCGTGGAGCTGGAACGATGAGATCCTCCCGGCGGCCGCCGTGCGCCTGGCCGCCTGGACGGCCAATGGCCGGGGTGACGGCGCCCTCGACGAGGTGCGGGCCGCCCTCGACGACGACCTCGACACGCCCACCGCCGTGGCCGCCATCGACCGGGCCGCCACCGCCGGCCACGGCGTGAGCGCCGCCGCCGAGCTCCTCGGGGTCGTGCTGAGCTGACCGGCCGGGGCCCCTCGGCCCGTCAGGTCCCCGTCAGGAAGTAGCGTCGGGCCCATGGCCCGGGAGTACGGCAAGCTCTACCCCGTCGCCCGGGCCGTGCTCACCCCGCTCTTCCGGGCCGGGTGGCGGGTCCACACCGAGGGCCTCGAGCACGTCCCCACCGAGGGCGGGGCCATCGTCTGCCCCAACCACGTGTCGGTGCTCGACTCGTTCTTCGTGCCGCTGGTCCTGCCCAGGCGCATCACCTACGTCGGCAAGGCCGAGTACCTCGACGACTGGAAGACCCGGTTCATCTTCCCGGCCATGGGGATGATCCCCATCGACCGGTCGGGCGGTGACGCCGCCCAGGCCGCCCTGAACACCGCCGCCGGGGTGCTCGAGGACGGCGAGCTGTTCGGCATCTACCCCGAGGGCACCCGCTCCCGCTCGGGCCTGCTGCACCGGGGCCACACCGGCGCCGCCCGCCTGGCCCTGCGCACCGGCGCCCCGATCCTGCCCGTGGGTCTGATCGGCACCCGCGAGGTCCAGCCCCCCGACGCCAAGCTGCCCCAGCCCTTCCGGCCCGTCTGGGTACGCATCGGCCGGCCGATCCACCCCGGCAAGGACCCCGACCGCATGGGGGACCACCGGCTGCTGCGCCAGATCACCGACGAGCTGATGTTCGAGATCGGTTCGCTGTCGGGCCAGGAGTACGTCGACGAGTACGCCAACAAGAAGCCCGAGGAGACCGACCTGCCCCGTCAGCGCGGCGGCGTGATCACCTCGGCCGGCCCGTCGGGCCCGTCCGGCAACGGCGCCGCCGCGGCCCCGGCCGCCGCGGTGTAAGTCCCCGGGGGCGCCGGGGGAGGGTCGGTATCCTCCGACCACCATGTCGATCGACGTCTCCCTCCCCGACGGCTCGTCGCGCACCCTCGACGACGGCGCCACCGCCGGCGACCTCGCCGCCGCCATCGGCCCCCGCCTGGGCAAGGCCGCGGTCGTCGCCGAGATCAACGGCGAGGAGCGCGACCTGGCCACGCCGCTGGCGAGCGGCGACACCGTGGCCATCGTCACCGAGACCACCGACGCCGGTCGCTACGTCATCCGCCACTCCACCGCCCACGTGCTGGCCCAGGCCGTGCTCGACCTGTTCGAGGGGGCCACCTTCGGCATCGGCCCGCCCATCGAGGACGGCTTCTACTACGACTTCCAGCTGGCCGACGGCGGTACCTTCACCCCCGAGGACCTCGAACGCATCGAGGCCCGGATGCGCGAGATCATCGCCGAGCAGCAGCCGTTCCTGCGCGACGAGATCCCCGACGACGACGCCCGCCGGCTCTTCGCCGCCCATCCCTTCAAGCTGGAGATCATCGACGGGACCGCCGACGACCCGATGTCGGCGACCCCGGGCGGCCTGGTCCGCACCTACGAGAACCCGCCCAACTTCATCGACCTGTGCCGGGGCCCGCACGTGCCCCACACCGGTCGGCTGGGCCACTTCAAGCTGACCCGGGTGGCCGGCGCCTACTGGCGGGGCGACGAGAACAACCCGATGCTGCAGCGCATCTACGGCACCGCCTGGGAGTCGAAGCAGGCGCTGGAGGAGCACCTCGAGCGCCTCGAGCAGGCCAAGGCCCGCGACCACCGCAAGCTGGCGGCCGAGCTGGACCTGCTGTCGTTCCCCGACGAGCTGGGTGGGGGCCTGGCCGTCTGGCACCCCAAGGGTTCCCTGGTCCGCAAGCTGATGGAGGATTACAGCCGTCAGCGCCACCAGGACGGCGGCTACGAGTTCGTCTACTCGCCCAACCTGGCCCGCTCGACCCTGTGGGAGACCAGCGGGCACCTCGAGTGGTTCGCCGACGCCATGTACCCGCCCATGGAACTGGAGAACGGCGCGTACTACCCGAAGCCGATGAACTGCCCCTTCCACATGCTCATCTTCCGCAGCAGCCAGCGGAGCTACCGCGAGCTGCCGTTGCGGCTCTTCGAGCTGGGCACCGTCTACCGCTACGAGCGCTCGGGCGTGCTCCACGGGCTGCTGCGCATCCGCGGCTTCACCCAGGACGACAGCCACATCTTCTGCACCCGCGAACAGCTCCAGGACGAGCTGGCCAGCCTGCTCGACTTCGTGATCTCGGTGCTGGAGGCGTTCGGCTTCGAGGACTTCACCGCCAGCCTGTCGACCAAGCCCGAGGGCAAGGCCGTCGGCGACGACGAGCAGTGGGACGAGGCCACCGAGGCCCTGCGCAAGGCCCTGGAGGCCAAGGGCCTCGAGTACGACGTGGACGAGGGCGGCGGCGCCTTCTACGGCCCCAAGATCGACGTCCACGTCCGCGACGCCATCGGGCGGCGCTGGCAGCTGTCGACCCTGCAGGTCGACTTCCAGCTGCCCGAGCGCTTCGAGCTGGACTACATCGGCCCCGACAACCGGCCCCACCGGGTGAGCGTCATCCACCGGGCCCTGTTCGGCTCGGTCGAGCGCTTCTTCGGCGTGATGCTCGAGCACTACGCCGGGGCCTTCCCGGCCTGGCTGGCCCCGGTGCAGGTCCAGGTCCTGGGCGTGCGGGACGACCACGACGACTACGTGGCCTCGGTCGCCGAGCGCCTCCGGTGCGCCGGCTTCCGGGTCGAGACCGTCGACGCGGATGAGCCCCTCGGGTCCCGCATCCGCAAGGCCAAGCTCGAGAAGCTGCCCTACGTGCTGGTGGTGGGCGACGACGACGTGGCCGCCGGCACCGTCGGGGTCAACCCCCGGGGCGGCGAGGTCGAGCGGGGCGTGACCGTCGAGGACTTCGTGGCCCGCCTGGCCGACGAGGTCACCGCCAAGGCCTGAGGGCCCGTGAGCATCGAGCGCTGGTGGGCCGGCTGGCGCCACGAGTACATCGACTCGACCCTGGGCGACGGTCCGCCGCCGGGGGAGGGGTCGCTCTTCGAGCGGATCCTGGGCAGCGGGCTGCCCGACCAGGAGGCCTACGTCGTCCGGCGGGGGCCGCTGGTGTCGGCCCTGCTCAACGCCTACCCCTACAACTCGGGCCACCTCCTCGTCCTGCCCAACCGGGCCGTGCCCCGGCTGGCCGACCTCATCGAGGACGAGGAGCGGGACCTCTGGCGCACCGTCCGCGACGGCGTGGCCGCCATCGAGGTCGCCTACTCGCCGGAGGGCGTCAACGTGGGCCTCAACCTGGGGCGGGCCGCCGGGGCGGGGGTGCCCGACCACCTGCACGTCCACTGCCTGCCCCGCTGGGCGGGCGACACCAACTTCATGACCTCGGTGGCCGAGACCCGGGTCCTGCCCGAGCCCCTCGACGTGACCTGGCGCCGCCTTCGGGACGCCTGGCCCACCTGAGTAGCGTGAGGTCGTGAGC
>CAYTJS010000283.1:0-1127 GCA_964438115.1 uncultured Iamiaceae bacterium | reverse complement strand
ACGAGCCCGTCGACGAGCTGCCCGAGGACCTCGACGCCTCCGCCTACGTCGGGCCCTACACGTTCCCCGACAACAAGCGCCGCCGCATCCCCGGCACGATCTACCTGGTGCTCGGCACCCTGTGCATCCTGCTGTGGGCGACCCGGGGTGACGGGGGCGTGTTCGTGAACGAGGGCATCCTCGCCGCCGGCATCGGCCTGGTCCTGGTGGGCGGCTACCACTGGCTGGCGGGCTACCCGCTGGAGCTGGACGAGCACGACGCCCTGGTGGCCGCCACCACCGAGGTCGGCTTCCCGGTGGGCCACGCCTCGGCCCAGATGGGCTGGCGGGGCCTGCGCAGCCGTCCCACCTGGCGCATCCTCGTGTACTCCGCCGACGACCCCCCGACGAAGCGGGGCCTGGTCCAGGTCGACGGCGTCGACGGCTCCGTCGTCAGCACCTACGTCGAGGACAACCCCGAGGACTGGTCCGAGTTCGCGTAGTCCCGCGTTCTGGCCGGTGATTTCGGGGCCCTGGCCCCGAAATCCAGGGCCAGAACGGGGTTCGGTGGCTCCGACCCGGCCGGGTTCCTCGGTGAGCGGAGGCCTCGGCCACTAGGTTCGGGGCCGTGCGTGGTCTCCGTTTGCTCCCGGTCGTCCCCCTCGTCGCCGCCCCCTTGGTGGTGGTGGCCCTGGATGCGGGGGCGGCCCAGGTCGAGCCGTCGGTGATCGAGTTCGCCTTCACCGGGGCGCCCGAGGAGTTCGTCGTCCCCGAGGGAATCTGCGCGGTCACGGTCGTGGCCTCGGGGGCCCAGGGTGGTACCGACGGCAGCAGCGGCCTCGGGCCTGGGTTGGGTGGTCGGTCCACCGCGGTACTCACCGTCGAGGCCGGGCAGGTCCTCGGCGTCGACGTCGGTGGCCAGGGCGGGGCCCCCGCTGGTCCCAACGGTGGGGCGGGGGGATACAACGGCGGCGGCGCCGGCGGCAGCATCGACCCCGGTTTCGACGGCGGCGGCGGGGCCGGCGGCGGGGGGGCCACGGAGGTGTCCCTCGACGGTGCGGTCGTGGTGGTCGCCGGGGGCGGCGGCGGGATCGGCGCCCCCGGCTCCTTCCACGGCGGCGGCGGCGGGGGCGGCGGGAGCGGTGAGG
>CAYTJS010000282.1:0-4978 GCA_964438115.1 uncultured Iamiaceae bacterium | reverse complement strand
CGACAGCACGGCCCGATGCGTCGACACGGCCCCCTTCGGGTGCCCGGTGGTGCCCGACGTGTAGAGGATCGTGGCGTCGTCGTCGAGGCCGACGGCGACCTCGGGCAGGGCGGCGCCGGGGTCCAGCACCTCCTCGTAACGGTCGACCCCCTCGGGCGTCCCACCGTCGGGCAGGCGCACCCCGATGACCGACAGGCCCAGGCCCTCGCGGATCGGGGCCAGGCGCTCCACCCGCTCGTGGTCGGCGAACACGACCTTGGCGCCGCAGTCCTCGAAGCCGTACTCCAGCTCGTCGGTCGTCCACCAGGCGTTGAAGGCCACGGCCACGGCGCCCACCGAGCAGATGGCCTGGAAGGCCATGACCCACTCGGGGTAGTTGCGCATGGCGAGGGCGACCCGGTCGCCCTTGGCCACGCCGTAGCGCTCGACCAGCAACGCGCCGATGGCCCCGACGGTGGCCCACGACTGGGCGAAGGTGATGCGCTCGTCCTCGTAGACCAGGTGGACCTCGTCGCCGTAGCCGCTGGCCAGCTCGAAGAGGAAGCGCAGCGAGGGCGGGGTGTTGGCGAAGACCCGGTAGCTGCGCCCGTCGATCTCGGTGTCGACCAGCTCGAAGCGACCGCCGGGACCGCACACGGCGGCGAGGGCGTCGTCCCAGGAGAGGGGGGCGTCAGGCATCGGCCGCATGGTAGGGATTCGGTCCGTGGGGGACCTCATGGTGACGGTGGCGGACCACGTGGCGACGGTGACCCTCGATCGTCCGCCGGTCAATGCCATCACCCGCTCGACCATGGTCGAGCTGCGCGACGTGTTCTCGTCCTTCGCCGACCGGCCCGAGGTGCGGGTCGTGGTGTTCACCGGGGCGGGGGAGCGGGCCTTCATGGCGGGGGTCGACCTCAAGGGCTTCGACACCGACGCCACCGAGCCCGACCCGGCGGACGATCCGGGGCACCTGGCCCGGTCGGCCCTCGAGGCGGTCCTCGACTGCGCGGTCCCCGTGATCGCCGCCGTCAACGGCCCGGCCCTCGGTGCCGGCCTGGCCTACGCCGCGGTGTGCGACCTGATCGTGGCCGCCGAGTCGGCCACCTTCGGCACCACCGAGATCAACGTCGGCCTCCTCGGGGCCAGCGCCCACCTCAACCTCCTCCTCGGGCGCCCGTTCGTGCGCGAGCTGTTCCTCACCGGTGTGCCCGCCCCCGCCGCCGAGTTGTACCGCCTGGGCGCGGTCAACCGGGTGGTCCCCGGCGACGAGCTGGCGGCCACGGCCCACGAGCTGGCGGCGACGCTGGCGGCCAAGAGCCCGCTCGCCCTGCGCCTGGCCAAGGAGTCCCTCAACGCCACCGAGTTCCTGCCCCTGAAGGACGCCTACCGCCTCGAGCAGACCTTCACCCGGCGGCTGCTCGCCCACCCGGACTCGGCCGAGGCCCGGGCCGCGTTCGTCGAGAAGCGGCCCCCGGTCTGGACGTTCGGCGAGGCCGGCGGCGAGGGCCCGTAAACCCGAAACGTAGTTCCGGCTTTTCACCGCCACTGGAACGTGTTCTAGTGTTCCGTCCGTGAGCGGAGACGACGTCCTCAGCGCGCCGCTGATCGTCGAGTATCCCTTCACGCGGACCGTGGGGCCGGTGCAGTCGGCCTTCTTCACGGGGCTGCGCGAGGGCGTGCTGGTCGGCGTGCGCATGGCCGACGGCGGGGTGATGTGCCCGCCCGTCGAGTACGACCCGACCACCTCCGAGGCCCTCTCGGAGTTGGTCGAGGTGGGGGATGCGGGCGAGGTGACCACCTGGGCGTGGGTGGCCGAGCCCGGCACCGGCCAGCCCCTGGACCGGCCCTTCGCCTGGGCGCTGATCCGCCTGGACGGGGCCGACACCGCCATGCTCCACGCCGTCGACGCCGGCTCGCCCGGCGCCATGGCCACGGGCATGCGGGTCCGGGTGCGCTGGGCCGACGAGCGCGAGGGCGCCATCACCGACATCGCCTGCTTCGAGCCGGAGGCCTGACCGTGAGCGACCCCCGCGTCAGCACCCTGCCCGAGGGCCTCTGGTCCCAGCCCGCCGTGGACACGAGCGGCATCGCCGCCCTGGCCGAGGTCGAGCCCGTCCGCTCCATCCGCACACCGGCCCGTCTCGACTACACCTACACGGCCGGCATCAGTCAGACCCGCTTCCTGCGGGGCATGGCCGAGGGCAAGCTCCTCGGCGAGCGCTGCCCGCGCTGCGGCAAGGTCTACGTCCCCTCCCGGGGGGCGTGCCCCACCGACGGCATCCCCACCGAGGAGATCGTCGAGCTGGCCGACCGGGGCACCGTCGTCAGCTTCTGCATCGTGAACGTCGAGTTCACCGGCCGGGGCATCGACATCCCCTACGCCTCGGCCCTGATCGTCCCCGACGGCGCCGACCTGGCCGTCTTCGGCCTCATCCAGGAGATCCCCCACGACCAGGTGCGGATGGGTCTGCGGGTCGAGGCCAAGTGGAAGGACCCCGCCGACTGGGAGACGTCCTTCGAGAACATCGAGTGGTGGCGCCCGACGGGCGAGCCCGATGCCGACTACGAGTCCTACAAGGAGCACGTGTAGCCATGCGCGAGGTGGCCATCGTCGGCACGGCCCAGTCCGTGCACGCCCGGCGCGTCGACGACCGCAACGAGGTCGAGATGCTGATGCCGGTGCTCCAGGAACTGAAGGACGGGCTGGGCGTCACCCAGGCCGACCTCGACTTCACCTGCTCCGGCAGCACCGACTACCTGGCCGGTCAGGGGTTCAGCTTCGTGGGCACCCTCGACGGCGTGGGTCCGTATCCCCCGATCGTCGAGTCCCACGTCGAGATGGACGCGGCCTGGGCCCTCTACGAGGCCTGGGTCAAGATCCAGACCGGGGCCGCCGACACGGCCCTGGTCTACGGCTACGGCAAGTCCTCGCCGGGTGAGCTGCCCCGGGTGCTGAGCCGCCAGCTCGATCCCTACTACTACGGCCCGCTGTGGCCCGACTCCCTGGCCCTGGCCGCCCTGCAGACGCGGGCCCTGCTCGAGTCGGGCAAGGCCACCGAGGCCGAGCTGGCCGCGGTCGCCGCCCGGTCCCGCAAGGCGGCGGTGGCCAACCCCCGGGCCACGGTCAGCGGCGACGTCTCGGTGGAGGAGATCCTGGCCGAGGAGTACCTGGTCGCCCCGCTGCGACGCCACGACTGCCCGCCCATCAGCGACGGGGCCTGCGCCGTGGTGCTGGCCGCCGGCGACCGGGCCCGCGACCTGTGTGACGCGCCCGCCTGGATCCGGGGCATCGAGCACCGCATCGACCTGCACGCCCTGGGCCAGCGGGACCTCACCGAGTCCCCGTCGACCCGCCTGGCCGGCGAGGCCGCCGGGGTGGGCTCGGCCCCCGTCGACGTGGCCGAGCTGCACGCCCCGTTCACCGCCCAGGAGCTGATCCTGCGCGAGGCGCTGGGCCTGGGTGACGACGTCGACGTGAACCCGTCGGGTGGCGCCCTGGCCGCCAACACGATGATGGCGGCGGGCCTGGTCCGCATCGCCGAGGCCGCCGACCGCATCAGCGCGGGGACGGCGGGGCGGGCGGTGGCCCACGCCACCTCCGGCCACTGCCTGCAACAGAACCTGGTCTGCGTCCTGGAGGGTGAGTGAGATGGGTGCCGAGCGCGTAGCGATCGTCGGCTGTGGCCAGACCCGCCACCAGGCGACCCGGGGTGACGTGTCCATCGCCGGTCTGGTCCGCGAGGCGGCCATGCGCGCCCTCGAGGACGCCGGCATGACCTGGGCCGACATCGACGCCGTGGTCATCGGCAAGGCGCCCGACTTCTTCGAAGGCCTGATGATGCCGGACCTCTACCTGGCCGAGGCCCTGGGCGCCGTGGGCAAGCCCATGCTGCGGGTCCACACCGCGGGCTCGGTGGGCGGCTCCACGGCCATCGTGGCCAGCACGCTGGTCTCCTCGGGCGTCCACCGTCGAGTGCTGACGGTGGCCTTCGAGAAGCAGTCGGAGTCCGAGGCCATGTGGGCCCTGTCGCTGCCGGTGCCCTTCTCGCAGAAGCTGGTGGCCGGCGCCGGTGGCTTCTTCGCCCCCCACATCCGGGCCTACATGCGCCGGTCGGGGGCCCCCGACGACATCGGGATCCTGGTGGCGCTGAAGGACCGGCTCAACGCCTGCCGGAACCCCTACGCCCACCTGCACCAGCCCGACATCACCTACGAGTCGATCCGCGACTCGATGATCCTCTGGGACCCGATCCGCTACGACGAGACGTGCCCGTCCTCCGACGGGGCCTTCGCCATGGTCCTGGCCGACGAGGCCACCGGCGACGCCAGCCCCAACCCGGCGTGGATCCACGGCACCGCCATGCGCAGCGAGGCGACCATGGCCGCCGGCCGCGACCACGTCGACCCCGCCGCCGGCCGTCAGTGCGCCGCCGACGTCTACGCCCAGGCCGGGATCACCGATCCCCGCAAGGACCTCGACGTGGCCGAGATCTACGTGCCGTTCTCGTGGTACGAGCCCATGTGGCTGGAGAACCTCGGGTTCGCCGAGAAGGGCGAGGGCTGGAAGCTGACCGAGTCGGGCGCCACCGCCATGGACGGCGACATCCCCTGGAACCCCTCGGGTGGCGTGCTCTCGACCAACCCCATCGGGGCCTCCGGCATGATCCGCTTCGGCGAGGCGGCCCTGCAGGTCCGGGGCCTGGCCGGCGACCACCAGGTCGACGGTGCCCGGCGGGCCATGGGGCAGGCGTACGGTGGTGGGGCGCAGTTCTTCGCCATGTGGGTCGTCGGCGCCGACAAGCCGTAGGCCCCGACCGCTCGGGAGGAGCCCATGCCCACGCCAGCCGGCTGGTACCCGGACCCCACCGGTCGCCACGAGCACCGGTGGTTCGACGGCAACGACTGGACCGACCAGGTCGCCGACGCCGGGGCCACGTCGATGGACCCGGTGAGGGCCGCCGCCGCCAAGGGCACGGCGACGGGCCCCCAGGCCGAC
>CAYTJS010000281.1:0-4985 GCA_964438115.1 uncultured Iamiaceae bacterium | reverse complement strand
CCCCGGGGCGGCCTGACCGCCACGCACGGCCCGGCCCAGGATCCGCCGCTGGCCCACCACCCGGACGAGGGCGGCCACGACCACCGCCGCCAGCTTGGCCGGGAGCACCGCGGCCCCCAGGGCCTCGGCCAGGACGAGCAGCACCGCCACGTCGACCGCCGCCGCGACCAGGGCGACCACGGCGTACCGGCGGGGGTCGCGCACCCAGCGGACGAAGGGGTCGAGACCGCGGTCGAGGCGCCGGTGCAGGATCAGCGAGGTGACCGCGGCCAGGGCCAGCGCGGTCAGGTCGGCGGCGATCAGTGGCCAGCCGGCCGCCACGAGCAGGAGGAGGCCCCCCACGTCGATGACCGTGGCCACCAGGACGGCCACCACCGGGCCGGGGCGGCGCATCACGCCGGGGCGCCCACCGGGACCTCGGCCTCCGCCTCCGGCTCGGGCGGCGGCGGGTCGTCACCGGCCGCCGCGACCTCCGGTTCGGGCTCGGGGGGCACCGGCACCGGTGGACGCCGGGCCAGCACCACGAGGCCGACCACGCCCAGGGCGGTCAGCAGCCAGGCGATGAGATCGACCGGCGTCCAGCCGTAGGTCAGGCGCACCCGCTCCTCGGTGGGCACCACGACCATCAGGTTGGGCGTGACCCGCCACGGGCCCTCGGCCCCCGACGCCTGCCAGTTGGGGAAGTAGGACGTGCGCACCAGCACCGGCTGGCCGATCTGGTCGACCGAGAACTCGATGGCGTCGTCGTCCACGGCGATGTCGCTCACCGTCACCGGGTCGGTGGGCACGGCCAGCGGGTCCTCACCCTCGGCCACGCGGGGCCAGTCGGCCGGTCCGTCCTGGGCCAGCACCACGTCGTGGGCGTCGGCGTCGAGATACCACTCGACGGCGGGGTCGAGCCACTCCCCCTGGCCGGGGCCGACGTCGGTGAGGACGGCGGGGAGGTTGGCGAGGGGGGCGACCAGCTCGGCGTCGGCCACCTCGAAGACGGTCCACGGCCCCGAGGCCGCCACCTCGGTGAGGGCCTCGACGTCCCGGGCCTGGGCGGTCGCCGCCTCGGAGGTCGTCAGGTAGTAGCGCACCCCCATGAGCTGGAGGTGCTCGACGCCGCGGGCCACGTCGAGGGGCCCGTACGGCAGGTCGCGCTGGGCCCGGGACGGCACCGCCGACAGCTCGGACTGGTTGAGGAAGTGGAACGGCGTGGTCGACGAGGACTCGAAGTAGAGGCCCTCCATCGAGCCGATGCAGCCGCTCGTCCAGTGGGGCAGGAGCATCAGCGCCATCGGCGTCCCGTAGCGGACCAGTTCGGGCTCGTACTCCCACATGGCCCGGCCGCAGCCCCGCTCGGCGCCCACCTCGTCCATGGTCAGCACCAGGTCGCGGTACTCGTGGTACCCGCCACCGTCGGCGGTGGGCCGCCGCCCCTCGTAGCCGGCGAAGTTCCACCGGGCCCAGCCGTCGACGAAGTTGTCGTCGGTGGCGGTGAGGCCGAACCAGTGGTAGCGCCCGGCGCCGTCGGTGCTGCCGAAGGGCAGGGAGCGCAGGAACAGCCCGGTCACCACCAGGGTGACCAGCAGGGTGGTCACCGGGGTCACCCGGAGGGCCAGGCGGCGGACCCCGGGGCGGTCGGGCGCGACGCGCCCGGCCACCGCCCGCACCACCTCGACCACCCCGAGGGCGGCCAGCAGGTAGATGCAGAGGTAGTAGAAGGGCAGGAGCCGGGCATTCCACAGCCGCCCCTGGGGCAGCAGCACGAAGGCCACCCCGGTGATCAGGATCATGGCGGCCAGGAACAGGTGGGGGCGCTTGCGGCCGGCGATGCCCCCGGCCAGGCCGACGATGGCGAGCAGCCACGCCACCCGCAGGTCCCAGGGCCACAGCGAGTCGCCCACCCGGGCCCACCAGTCGAGGGACCACTGGGGGTACACGGCCCAGGGCTGGAGCTTCTCCCACCCCATGTCGTTCATGTAGGCCCGGCGCCAGGCGAAGGGCAGGGCCCAGAAGGCCCCCAGCAGCCCGGCGATCGGCACGGTGGTGAGCAGCCAGTGCCACGACGCCTTCCGCCAGCGCAGGAGGAGCAGCACGACCGTCCCGGTCACCGCGAAGAAGGCGGGGATCAGGTGGCAGAGGCCGACGAGGGCGAGCAGGCCCGCCGCCAGGGCCCGGTGGCGTCCCGTGCACAGCCCCCGGGCCACCACCCCCAGGTACACGAGCGAGAGCGACAGGCTGATGGCGAAGGCGAACTCGCCCGCCATGGTCGAGGCGATGTTGCCGCCGTAGATGGTGAAGCGGGTGTCGAAGAGGAAGAAGACGCTGGCGGCGGCGAGCATCGCCGGCCCCGGGAAGCGCAGGTCGCTCAGACGGCCGAACGCCCAGGCCGCCGCCGGCAGGGCCACCACGCCGGAGACGGCGATCAGCTTGAAGGCCACGGCGTAGGGCAGGACGACGTCGAGCAGGAGCATGGCCAGGAACGGGACGACCATGTAGAAGTGGAACGCGGGGGCGCCGGCGTACCAGTCCTGGGTCCAGCCCGTCAGTCGGCCGTGGGGCAGGAGGCTGTCGCGCAGGTAGGTGCCCGACCAGACGTGGGCCCCCATGTCGCCCCCGGTGGGGACGGTGTTGCGCAGGATCAGGTGGGGCTGGAGGTTGGCGAAGGTGAACGCCACGGCGGCGAGCACCACCGCGGCGGTGATCCAGCTCTCGAGGGGAGCTGCCGCCACCCGGGCGCGGAGGGCGGCGAGACGGCGGCGCATCCCCCCATCCTCGCAGGAGCGGGGCCGGATTCAGCGGCGGGCGGTCGCCTCGCTGATCGTGTCCAGCACGCCGTCGAGGGCCAGTTCACCCTCGGGGCCCAGCCACCGCCGCGTGTCACAGTGCGAGCAGGACTGCATCGTCAGCTCCTGCCCCCCCACGTCGAGGCTGATCTCGACGTACACCCGCCCGCAGGCTCCGCACCGCTCCGCTGCCATCTCACTCTCCGTGGTCGCCTTGACCACCATCGGAGCGTGGGGCGGCAGGTTGAGGAGTGTCGGGCGCTCAGGCCTGGTCGGCGAGCAGCAGGGCGGTGGCGATGCCGTTGAAGGCCACGTGGGCCCAGATGGCGGGACCGAGGCGGCCGGTGCGCTGGGTGAGCCAGCCCAGCACGAACCCGATGAGGGTGAGGGCCGGGAGTTGCAGCAACTGGAGGTGCACCGCCCCGAACACCACCGACGAGACGACGAGGCCCCAGGTGGGCCCCGAGCGCTTCTCGACGGCCCGCAGGAGCAGCCCGCGGAAGAACAGCTCCTCGATGATCGGGGCGCCGACGACGACGATCAGGACCAGCAGGACCACGCCCACCGGGTCGGTGGCCTTGTCGGTGAGCTCGCGGGCGGCGGCGGAGAGGTCACGGTCGACGTCGAGGCCGAGGGCGTCGGTCAACCAGAAGATGCCGACGTAGAGGAGCGGGATGAGGACGATCTGGGTCCCCACGCCGGCGGCCAGACCGACGGGGATGTCCAGGGGCCGCATGCGCAGGCCGAAGTCGCGCACCACGCCGTGGCCCTTGCGGTGCGCCGCCCACACCGGCACCCCGAGGTAGCCCAGCCACAGCGGGACCTGCAGCACGGCGATCATGGTCAGGGGCAGGACGCCGTCGGCCGCCTCGTCGGCGTAGCCGGTGGCGGCCAGGATCACCGCCCCGACCACCGCGGCCGCCAGGTTGGCGACGAGCAGTCCGATCAGGGCGTCGCCCACGCCCCACCGCGTGCCGGGGGGCGGCACCGGCTCGTGGCCGGTGTCCTCGGGGAGGGGCGGGACGGGTTCGGGGGGCGGGGGCAGCGCGCTCAGGACGCGCGAGCCTGCCAGATGGGCGTGGCGTCCACCCGTCGGTCGTGCAGCGCCCAGCCCTGGGGGGCGGTCACGCGCTCGGCGTGACGCTCGCACAGGTCGTGATGGGCCGGGTCGTCCAGGGCGGCCAAGGGGTCGAGCCAGACGTTGCGGCCGGTGTAGTCGTAGCTCAGCGTCGCCACGGCCTCCTCGGAGCAGGTCGGGCGCGCGCACCGTCGAACCATGGGCGGAACGGTAGTGGGGCGCGACCCACGGATCGGGGATGGGCGCCTCTACCATGATCCCATGTCGCAGCCCCCTCCGCCGCCGCCTCCGCCGCCGCCGAGCGGTGACGGTCAGAGCCGGTCCGGCAGTTCCACGCCCTGGCCGCGCTGGTCCCTCTGGATCCTTGTCGGTGTGATCCTGGCGTCGTTCCTGCTCACCACCTTCGTCGGCGGCGACGACGGCGACCAGATCTCCTACGAGGCCTTCATGACCCAGGTCTCGGAGGGCAACGTCGAGTCGGTCACCTTCGACAACACCAACGCCGACATGACCGGCACGCTCACCGACGGCACCGAGTTCTCCACCACCGGACCCCTCGAGGGGGGCATCCCGGAGGAGGACCTCAACACCATGCGGGCCAACGACGTCGAGATCGAGTACACGACGCCGTCGAGCAGCCCCATCTGGAGCATCCTGTCGATCCTGGCGCCGGTGCTGCTGCTCGTCGGCTTCTTCTGGTGGATGAACCGCCGGGCCCAGGGCCAGATGGGCGGGATCATGTCCATCGGCCGCAGTCGGGCCAAGACCTACACCACCGAACGGCCGGGCACGACCTTCGCCGACGTGGCCGGCTACGACGGGGTCAAGCAGGAGATCACCGAGGTGGTCGACTTCCTGAAGCACCCCGAGCGCTTCCGCGAGATCGGCGCCCGCATCCCCAAGGGGATCCTGCTCGTCGGCCCCCCGGGGACCGGCAAGACCCTCATCGCCCGGGCCGTGGCCGGCGAGGCCGGCGTGCCCTTCCTGTCGGTGACCGGCTCGGACTTCATGGAGATGTTCGTGGGTGTCGGCGCCAGCCGGGTCCGCGACCTGTTCCAGTCGGCCCGCAAGATGGGCCGGGCCATCATCTTCGTCGACGAGATCGACTCCATCGGCCGCAAGCGCGGCGCCGG
>CAYTJS010000280.1:1838-5004 GCA_964438115.1 uncultured Iamiaceae bacterium | reverse complement strand
GCCGCCGGCTTCTGGCTCCAGCGCCAGATCGACCCGCCGGGTGAGCCCGGCGCCCGGGTCCCCCTCGTCATCCCCCCGGGGACCGGCACCGCCGACATCGGGACCCTGCTGGCCGACAACGGGGTGATCTCCGACGCCACCGTCTTCGGGGCCTACGTCAAGGTCAAGAACGAGGGGGGATGGCAGGCCGGGCGCTACGTCTTCCGCGAGGACATGTCCTTCGACCAGGCCATCGCGGTGCTCGACCGCGGCCCGGGGGCCATCCCCTTCGACGAGGTCACCGTGCCCGAGGGCTACACCGTCTTCGCCAATGCCGGCCTGCCGGCGCCGGGCAACCTCATCACCCGCCTGACCGACCCCGAGGACGGGATCGAGCGCCTCGACCAGCAGCAGCTCATGGCTCTCCTCCTGGGCGGCACCCTGCGCTCGCAGTTCCAGCCCCCGGACCAGGCCAACCTCGAGGGCCTGCTCTTCCCCGACACCTACCGCCTGGAGCGGGACGAGGGCGAAGAGGCCCTCCTCTCCCGGATGATCCAGCGCTTCGACCAGGTGGCCACCGAGGCCGGGGTCGCCGACGCCACCGCCCGGGTCCAGCAGGCCACCGGCGGGGCGGTGACCATCACGCCGTACCAGGCGATCATCGTGGCCTCGCTCATCGAGCGCGAGGCCCGGGTGCCCGAGGAGCGGTCGCAGATGGCGCGGGTGATCTACAACCGCCTGGCCGACGGCACGCCCCTCGGCATCGACGCCTCCCTCAACTACGCCCTGGGGCGCCCGGCCGTGACCGAGAGCGACCTGGCCGCCGACTCGCCCTACAACCTGCGGGAGAACGCCGGCCTGCCGCCCACACCCATCGCCGTCCCCGGGCGGGCGTCGTTGGAGGCGGCCATCGCCCCGCTGGCGGGGGAGTGGCGCTACTACGTGCTGGCCGACGAGTCGGGTCGTCACACCTTCACCACCACCTACGAAGAGTTCCTCGAGGCCAAGGCCGTGTGCCAGTCCCGGGGGCTCTGCTGAACGGCCCGACCCCGGTGCCGGCCCCGACCGGTCGGACCCGGGTGGCCGCGGTGATCGGTGACCCGGTCACCCACTCGCGCTCGCCCGCCATCCACAACGCCGGCTTCGCCGCCGCCGGGGTCGACGCCGTCTTCGTCGCCCTGCCGGTGGCCCCCGCCGACCTGGCGACCGCCGTGGCCGGGGCCCGGGCCCACGGCCTGCTCGGCCTGTCGGTGACCATGCCCCACAAGGCCGCGGTGCTGCCGCTGCTCGACGAGGTCGAGCCCGACGCCGTCGCCCTCGACGCCGTGAACTGCATCGTCGCCGACGGCGGTCGCCTGGTCGGGGCCAACACCGACGGCGCCGGCCTGGTGGCCGCCCTGCGGGCCGAGGGCGTCGACCCCGACGGCATGCGGGCGGTCGTGCTGGGCGCCGGTGGGGCGGGGCGGTCGGTGGTGCGGGCCCTGGCCCCACTGGTGGCCGACCTCGGTGTGGCCAACCGCTCCCCGGAGCGACGCGACCGGGCCCTGGCCCTGGCGGGCGACGTGGGGCGGGCCGTCGAGCCCGGCGCCGTGGCCGACTTCGACCTCGTCGTCAACGCCACCTCGGTGGGGATGGGCCAGGCCCCCGGTACGGCGCTGCCCCTCGACCCCGCCGGCCTGCACCCCGGCCAGGTCGTCGTCGACCTGGTCTACGAGCCGCTCGAGACCGGCCTGCTGGCCGCCGCCCGGGAGGCGGGGGCCACCGCCATCGACGGCCTCGGCATGCTCGTCCACCAGGCCGCCCTGGCCTTCGAGCGCTGGACCGGGGTGCCCGCTCCGGTCGCCGCCATGCGTGAGGCCGCCGACGCCAAAACCTGAACTCCGGGCCGGGATCGGCCGATGGTGAGGGAGCACAGGTCCGAGTGGAGGAAGAAGTCCCGTGGCGCTACAGGGCACGATCGACACGTTCGAGCTGACCGAGGTGGTCCGGCTCCTGGCCGCCGGGTCGAAGACGGGCGTCCTGCGCCTGGACGGCTCCCGGGGCTCCGGCGGGGTCTGGGTGAAGGACGGGCAGGTGACGGCGGTGGTCGTCGACCAGGCCCCCCACGCCGACAGCTACGCCGAGGCCATGTTCGAGCTGCTGCGCTTCGACGACGGCTCCTTCACCTTCGAGCCCAAGGCCGAGCACGACGCCCCCGGCGACCCCGCCGAGGTCGAGGGCGTCCTCGAGCAGGCCGAGGCCCAGCTGGCCGAGTGGCGCGAGATCGAGCGGGTCGTCCCCTCGACCCGGGCCACCGTCACCCTCCGCCCCGAGCTCAAGCGGGCCGACGTGGTCCTCGACAAGGACCGCTGGCGTCTGGTGGCCGCCATCGGCGGCGGCGTGACCGTGGCCACCGTGGGCGAGCGTCTCGGCATGGGCGAGCTGCCCATCAGCCGGGCCGTGAAGGACCTGGTGGAGCTGGGCGTGGTCGAGCTCCACGAGGGTCCCGCGCCCACCCCCGAGCCCGAGCCGGTGGCCGCTCCCGTGGAGCGCCCGGCCGAGCCGGCGCCCCTCGCCGACCCCGAGCCCCTGCCGTCGGTGGCCGAGACCGACCCCTTCGAGCCCATCGTGGTCGAGCCCGATGCGGTGCCCGAGGTGGTCGAGCCGGTGGTCCTCGACGACCCCAGCCCCGCCCGGGCCCAGCTCGACGAGTTCGCCGTGGGCTTCGGCCTCGCCGACCCGCCCCCGATGGCGCCCGTGAACGGCAACGGCAACGGCAACGGCGACGGCAACGGCCACGACACCGCCTTCGACGGCTTCGGCCTCGACGGGGCCAACGGCAGCGACGGCCTCTTCGGGACCGACCCGCTGGCCGACATCCCCGGCCTGCCCGACCTGGACCTGGACGGCAGCCGCCGGGCCGAGGAGCCCGTCTTCGACGAGCCCGTGGCCCCGCCGGCCCCGCTGCTCGGCGCCGGCAACGACGCCGCCGAGGTGGCCCGCCAGCTCTCCAACCTGAGCCCGGCCGCCGCCCGGGCCGTGGCCACCGCCGCCAAGGCGACGACCGAGGAGGAAAGGGAGGCCGCCCTGGCCGCCGTCAACCAGGAGGGCGAGGAGCCCATCGACCGCGAGCTCCTGCTCCGCTTCCTGGCGTCAGTCAAAGCCTGACGCGGTGTTGCTCGTCGCCGCCCCTGCGGCGACTGGCGCC
>CAYTJS010000280.1:0-1738 GCA_964438115.1 uncultured Iamiaceae bacterium | reverse complement strand
TACGGCGCCTTTCGGCGAACTGGGGTGCGGGCTGCTGCGCTCCGCTCCGCAGCGTTGCCGTGGTGCTCGTCGCCGCCCCTGCGGCGACTGGCGCCTACGGCGCCTTTCGGCGAACTGGGGTGCGGGCTGCTGCGCTCCGCTCCGCAGCGTCGGTAGGGCTGAAGGCGCGGCGGCCGGGGTGACGGGGGCTGGCGGTCAGCCGCACTTGATGGGGTCCGGTGGGGGGGCGGGGTGATCCGTTACCGTGCTCGCTGATGACTGCTGACGCCGGGGCCGTCGTGGTGGCGGTGCTGGTGGGGGTGGCGGTGGTGCCGGTGTTGCGGCGGCTCGTGGTCGAGGGGCCGGCCCGGGCCGCGGGGGCCTACGTCAGCGAGGAGGACGCCATCCTCTCGGGTGCCGGTCGGGACCGGGCCCTCTGGCTGCTCAACCCGTTGCTCTTCGGCCTGATGGCCTGGCGCTGGGGGGCGGGGACCGTGCTGCTGGTGTTCCTCGTGCTGGCCGCGGTGCTCCTGGTGGTCTCGCTCATCGACCTCGAGCACTACCGGATCCCGGACCGGATCGTCTTCCCGGCGCTGGCCGTGTCGTCGGGGCTGATCGTGGTCGTCACCCTGCTCGAGGGCTTCGGGCTGGTCTTCGTCCGCAACGCCGCCATCGGGGCCGTCGCCTACTTCGGGCTGCTGCTGGTGCCCCACCTGATCTACCCCCGGGGCATGGGCTTCGGGGACGTGAAGCTGGCCCTCTACCTGGGCCTGCACCTGGGCTGGCTCTACCGCTCGGTCCTCGACGGGATCGCCCTCATCATGTGGGCCCTGGTGCTGGGCAGCGGCCTCGGGGTGCTGGCCGGGGTGGGCTTCGCCCTGGCCCGTCGCCGGCGGGCCGAGTTCCCCTTCGGCCCCGCCCTGGCCGCCGGCTGCCTGCTCGCCGTCCTCTTCAGCGACCGCTTCATCGGCTGAACCACCGCCATCACCGGGCAGCCCGGCCCGTATCGTGGGCGGGTGCTCCGCTACCTGACCGCCGGTGAGTCCCACGGCAAGGCGCTGGTCGTCGTCGTCGAGGGCCTGCCGGCCGGACTGCCCGTCGTCGAGGACGACCTCCAGGCCGAGCTGGCCCGGCGCCGCCTCGGCTACGGCCGGGGGCCCCGGATGCGCTTCGAGCAGGACGAGCTGACGCTGCTCAGCGGCATCCGCCACGGCCGTACCCTGGGCTCGCCGGTGGCCATCGAGATCGGCAACGCCGAGTGGGACCGCAAGTGGACCGAGGAGATGTCGCCCGCCCCAGGGGCCACGGCCTCGCCCCTCACCGCCCCCCGACCTGGTCACGCCGACCTGGCCGGCATGCAGAAGTACGGCTTCACCGACGCCCGCGACGTGCTGGAGCGGGCCTCGGCCCGCGAGACCGCCGCCCGGGTGGCAGCGGGGGCCCTGGCCAAGCTCCTGCTCGGCCACCTGGGCATCAGCGTCCTGTCCCACGTCGTGCGCATGGGCGACGCCGCCGCGACTGCCGGCCTGCGGCCCGGTCCCGACGACCAGGAGCGGGTCGACGCCTCCGAGGTGCGCTGCCTCGACCCCGACGCCGAGGCGGCCATGATCGCGGCGGTCAAGGCGGCGGCCAAGGACGGCGACTCCCTGGGCGGCACCGTCGAGGTGCTGGGCTTCGGGGTGCCCGTCGGCCTCGGCAGCCACGTGCACTGGGACCGCAAGCTCGACGCCCTGTTGGCCCAGGCCCTCATGAGCATCCA
>CAYTJS010000279.1:0-5025 GCA_964438115.1 uncultured Iamiaceae bacterium | reverse complement strand
GGCAAGGGCTGCGCCCAGTCCCTGCGGGGCCAGGGTGCCCGCGTCATCGTCACCGAGATCGACCCCATCTGTGCCCTGCAGGCCGCCATGGAGGGCTTCCAGGTGACCACGCTCGAGGACGTCGTCGAGACCGCCGACATCTTCATCTCGGCCACCGGGAACAAGGACATCATCTCGGCCGAGCACATGAGCCGGATGAAGCACCAGGCGATCGTGGGCAACATCGGCCACTTCGACAACGAGATCGACATGGCCGGCCTCAACCGCATGTCCGACGTGCAGAAGGTCGAGGTCAAGCCGCAGGTCCACGAGTACGTCTTCCCCGACGGCCACTCGGTGATCGTGCTGGCCGAGGGCCGGCTGCTGAACCTGGGCTGCGCCACCGGTCACCCGAGCTTCGTGATGTCGAGCAGCTTCACCAACCAGGTCATCGCCCAGATCGAGCTGTACGCCCACACCGACGCCTACGAGCTCGGTGTGCACGTGCTGCCCAAGCACCTGGACGAGAAGGTGGCCCGGCTGCACCTCGACGCCCTGGGCGTGAAGCTCACCCAGCTCACCGAGGACCAGGCCGCCTACATCGGTGTCAAGCGGGACGGCCCCTTCAAGCCGTCCCACTACCGCTACTGAACCGCCGAGGGGGCGAACGGGATGCAGGAACTGACCGGGAAGGTCGCCGTGGTCACCGGTGGCGCCAGCGGGATCGGCCGGGCCATGGCCGACCGCTGGGCCGCCGAGGGGATGAAGGTGGTGCTGGCCGACGTCGAGGTCGGCCCGCTGGAGGAGGCGGCGGCCGCCCTGGCCGCCGGAGGCACCGACGTGCTGGCCGTGCCCACCGACGTGGCCGACGGTGACCAGGTCGACGCCCTGGCCGCCGCCGCCCTCGACCGCTTCGGCGCCGTGCACCTCGTGTGCAACAACGTCGGCGTGGGCGGGGGCGGCCTCTCGTGGGAGTGCAGCCGCGAGGACTGGGACTGGGTGCTGGGCGTCAACCTCTGGGGCGTCATCCACGGGGTCCGGGCCTTCGTGCCCCACCTGGTCGCCCAGGGCGAGGGCCACGTGGTCAACACGGCGTCGATCGCCGGGTTCGCCTACGCCCCGTTCATGGGTCCCTACAACGCCTCGAAGGCGGCGGTGGTCGCCATCTCCGAGACGCTGAAGGCCGAGCTGGACATGAACGCCAGCGGCGTCGGGGTCACCGTGGTCTGCCCCGGCTGGGTCAACACCCGCATCCACGAGTCCGACCGCAACCGGCCGGGCGGTCCCGTCGCCGACGAGGCCGGCCTCATGGGCCGCCAGATGCTGGAGCAGCTCCTGGCCTCGGGCCGGTCGCCCGAGGACGTGGCCGACCTGGTGGCCGCCGCCGTGTGCGACGGCACCACCCACGTCTTCACCGGCGACGAGTGGCGGGGCCTGGCCCGGCAGCGCTTCGAGACGGTCCTGGCCGAGCTGCCCGGGGACGGGTCCTGAGCGTCCCGCCCGACCCGATCCCGCCCACCATCGAGTGGGCGGGGGACCGGGTCCGCCTCATCGACCAGCGCCTCCTGCCCGGTCGCCTCGAGGTGGTCGAGGCCACCACGGTGGCCGAGCTGTGTGAGCTGATCGCCACCCTGGCGGTGCGCGGGGCCCCGGCCCTGGGCGCGGCGGGGGCGATGGGCGTGGCCCTCGCCCACGTGCGCAGGGAGGACCGGGCCGCCGCCGCCGCCGACCTGGTCGCCACCCGGCCCACCGCCGTCAACCTGGCCTGGGGGACCCGGCGGGCGCTGGCCGCCGACGACCCGGTGGCCGAGGCCCTGATCGTGGCCGCCGATGACGTGGCCCGGTGCCGGGCCATCGGCCGCCACGGCGCCGCCCTGGTGCCCGAGGAGGGCCGGGTCCTCACCCACTGCAACGCCGGCGGCCTGGCCTGCGTCGGCTACGGCACGGCGGTGGGCGTCATCCGCGGGGCCCACGAGGCCGGGCGCCGTCCCCGGGTGTGGGTGGACGAGACCCGGCCCGTCCTGCAGGGCGCCCGCCTCACGGCGTGGGAGCTGGGGCGCCTGGGTATCGAGCACACCCTCGTCGTCGACGCCGTCGCCGGCTCGCTCATGGCCGACGGCCTCGTCGACCTCGTCGTGGTGGGCGCCGACCGCATCGCCGCCAACGGCGACGTGGCCAACAAGATCGGCACCTACCCCCTCGCCGTGCTGGCCCACCACCACGGCGTGCCCTTCTACGTGGCCGCCCCCCGCTCGACCTTCGACCCCGACACCCCCGACGGGGCGGGCATCGAGGTGGAGCGCCGGGACGCCGACGAGGTGGCGGTGGTGGCGGGCCAGCGTCTGGCCCCACCCGGCGTGGCCGTCGAGAACCGGGCCTTCGACGTCACCCCCGCCGCCCTGGTCACCGCCTACGTCACCGAGGACGGCGTGCTCGACCGACCCTGACGGGCTTCACAGCGCCTCGCCGGTGGTGGCGGGGACCGGGTCGAGGGCCAGCCGACGCAGGGCCAGTTCGACGAGGGGGCCGATGGCCAGGGCGAAGAGCACGGTGCCCACGCCGACCGAGCCGCCGAGCAGCCAGCCGATGACGAGCACGGTGACCTCGATCGCCGTCCGGGCCACACCGACGCGCATGCCCTTGGCGGCGAGGCCGGTCATCACCCCGTCCCGGGGCCCCGGCCCGAGTCCGGCGCCGATGTAGAAGCCGGACCCGACGGCGAAGAGCGTCACGCCGCCGACGAGGAAGGCCCAGCGGGTGGCCGTGCCGGTCGGCGCCTCGACGAGGGCGATGGTCACGTCGATCATCACCCCGATCAGCACGACGTTGGCCAGCGTGCCCAGGCCGATGCGCTCGCCGAGGGGCAGGGAGATGGCGAACATGGCCACCCCCACGGCGATGGTCACCGCGCCGATGGAAAGGCCGGTCTGCTCGGCCAGGCCCTGGTGCAGCACGGTCCAGGCGTCGAGGCCGAGGTCGCCCTGGACGATCAGGCCGATGCCGACGCCACAGAGCAGCAGGCCGAGCAGGAGCCGGGGGAGGCGGCGCCGGAGCTCGTGGCGGGGAGGGACGAGCAGGACCTGGCGCACCGCCGGAGAACCTACCGATCGGCTGTCACTGTCCCTGCGTAGGTTCCGCCCGGTGCTCCTCGATGCCGCCTGCACCGCCTGCGGACGGGACCGGGGTCCCCTGTGCCCGACCTGCGTCGCCGCGCTGACCCCGGTCGGCGCCCTGCCCGTGGCCGGCCTCGATGCCGCCTGGGCCCTGGTCGCCTACGACGGCGCCGGCCGCGACCTGGTCCGGGGCCTCAAGTTCGCCAACCGCCGGGCGGCCCTGACCCGGGTCGCCCGCGCCGCCGCCCGCTTGGTGGACGAACCGGTCGACCTCGTGACCTGGGTGCCGGCCGACCCCACCCACCGCCGGGAGCGGGGCTATGACCAGGGCGCCCTCCTGGCCCGGGCCGTCGGCCGGGCCCGGCGGACACCGGTGCGGCGCACCCTGCGCCGGCATCGCGGCCGGGCCCAGACCGGCCTCGACCGTCGGACCCGCCTCGCCGGCCCCGAGGTGACGGCCCTGCGGCAGGTGCCGCCCACGGTCCTGGTGGTCGACGACGTGGTCACCACCGGTGCCTCCCTGCGGGCCGCGGCCACGGTGCTGCGCGCCGCCGGCGCCCACCGGGTCCTGGGCCTGGCCCTGGCCGCCACGCCGTCTCCGATCGGCTGAAGAGCGGGCCCGTTGCTGCCGATGGGGGAGCGTGGAGCCGCTCCTCTCGGACCCCGAGCTGTTCTTCGGCGAGGACGACCTGCCCGACGATCCGGTCCGGGTCGTCGTGGCCGACGACAACCCCCTCTACCGGCGCGGCCTGCTCACCGCGCTGGAGGACGAGGTCGACCTCGAGATCGTGGCCGAGGCCGGTCCCGGGGCCGACCTGGTGGCGGCGGTCCGGGGCCTGGCCCCCGACGTGGTGGTCGCCTCGCTCACCATGGGCCAGATCGGTGGGGTCGAGACGGCCTACGCCGTGACCGAGGTCATGCCCCTCGTCCGGGTGGCCGTGCTCACCACCGACCAGGACCCCCCGGAGAAGGTGCTCGCCGTGGTCCGCGCCGGCGCCCTCGGCCAGCTCGACAAGGTCGACGCCCTCGAGCAGGCCGCTCGGGTCATCCGCCGGGTCCACGACGGATGGCCGGTGCTCGAGCCGGCGACGTGGCGGGCCCTGGCCGAGGTCGTCGACGGCTGGCTGGGGCCGGGCGACGCGGTCAGTGACCGCGAGCGGGACCTGCTCGACGCCCTGGGCGGGGAGTCCTCCTGGGAGGGGGCGGCCTCGGCCCTGGGCCTGCGGGCCGAGAGCGCCCGCAACCTGGCCCGCAACCTCCTCACGCGGGTCCGGGCGGCGGGCTACGGCGACGCCGACCGGGCCGCCCGCGGCCACGGGCTGGTCGCCGGCGCCTGACCGATCCGACGCCACCCCGTCCCGGTAGCCTCCACCAACCGTGGGTGTCGTCGATCGTCTCCTCCGTGCCGGTGAGGGCAAGAAGCTCAAGGCCCTGGCCGGGCTGGTCCCCGAGATCAGCGGCCTCGAGCCCGAGCTGGAGCGGCTCGACGACGCCGCCCTGCAGGCCAAGACCGGGGAGTTCAAGGGCCGGCTCGAGCGGGGCGAGGACCTCGACGACCTGCTGATCGAGGCCTTCGCCGTCACCCGCGAGGCCGCCCGCCGGGTCATCGGCCAGCGCCACTACGACGTGCAGCTCATGGGCGGGGCCGCCCTGCACTTCGGCTGGGTGGCCGAGATGAAGACCGGCGAGGGCAAGACCCTCGTCTCGACCCTTCCGGTCTACCTGAACGCCCTCGCCGGCCACGGCGTCCACGTCATCACCGTGAACGACTACCTGGCCACCCGCGACGCCGAGTGGATGGGCCAGGTCCATCGCTGGTTGGGCCTCGAGGTCGGCCTCGTCGTGCCCGGCAACAACGACCCGGCCCACAAGCGGGTCCAGTACGACTGCGACATCACCTACGGCACGAACAACGAGTTCGGCTTCGACTACC
>CAYTJS010000278.1:1600-5026 GCA_964438115.1 uncultured Iamiaceae bacterium | reverse complement strand
CCTGGCTCCGCCACCGCCACGGTAGGCCGGTGGTGCCGCTCCCCCGACCCGGCTGGGTCCAGTCGCACACGCCCCGGGGGAAGACGACCCGCAGGCGGGTGAGCTGATCGTCGCTCAGCCCGAGGTCGGCGTCGACCTCGTCGAGGGGCGCCAGTCCGCAGGCGATGACGTCACCGGCCGACGGGCCCCCGGCCGCGGTGCGGGGGTCGCCGTACACCGGGTACGCCCGCCGGCAGGGGCCGGGCTCGTCGTAGAGCTCCCAGCCGCCCTCCAGCACCGTGCCGTCGGGCAGGGTGCAGCGGTTCACGGCGGCGGCGGGTCGTACGCCGGTGGTCAGCCACTCGTCGAGCAGGGCGATGGGGTCGTCGCCGCCCACGTCACCGGTCAGGGCCCCGACCAGGTCACCGTCGCCCGCCCCGGCCGTCCAGAGCAGGAGGTTGGGGTCGTCCATGCCGTCGACCTGCAGACGCTCCCGGATGCTGAAGGCGTGGTGGCGCGTGTGGATGTCGCCGAAGGGGTCGGTGTAGACGTTGCGCAGGATGATCGGGAGATCCTGCAGCGGGCCCTCGCCGACGACCCCGCCGACCTCGTAGGCCAAGGCGGCCGTGTCGTCGTCGATGGCGGTGCGCTCGGCGACGATGCGCCCGTCGATGTCGTAGCCCCCGATGCCCTCGTTCAGGGTCACGAAGGTCTCGGCGTCGATGATCCCCGTCTCGAGGGCCTCCAGCCCGTACTGCACCCCCTCGTTGGTGAGCGGGCGGCGGGCCGCGCCGGTCGCGGGGTCGGTACCGAGCACCGCCACGTTCGAGTCGGCCAGGGTGCAGCGGACCCCGTCGGGGTTGGTCGGCGACCAGATGTCCTCGGCCGGGATGGCCGGGTCGCAGCCGTCGGTGGGGTCGCCCCCACCGACGAAGAGGCGGTCCCAACTGGCGCAGGTGACCGAGGTCGCCGTGCCCGCCACCGCTGCCCGCTGCTCCTCGCTCATCGCCGCCCCGTCGGGTGTGGCCCAGTAGGCCTGGAGCAGACCGCAGTCGGTCACCCCACCGGCGATGGACAGGGCGTCGGGGAACGGCACCGCCGGGGCCAGGGCGTCGAGGAGCCCCGGCTGGTTCTGGGCGATCAGCAGCTGCTGGATGGCCCCGCCCGAACCCCCCTCGCCGATCGTGAGCTCCGGCGGCCCGTAGGTCTCGGCGAAGTGCTCACGGGTGAGCAGGGCGGCCTCGGCCGACACCGTGGCGTTGCAGATGGTCTGGAACGTGTTCAGGGTGTTGGTGGCCAGGGCGTAGCCCCGCGCCACCAGGCCGGCGTCGATGCCGCTGCCCAGGTCGAAGCCTTGGCCGTAGGTCGTGCCGCAGCCGCCCCCGAAGCGGTAGACGAGGCGGCCGTTCCAGTCGTCGAGGTCGGCGGGGACGGCGATGGTGTAGATGCCCCGGGCGATGACCCCCCGTTCGACGGTCATGGGCACCGGCCGACCGGTGGCGGTGCGGCCGACCTCCTCGCTGACCACGGGATCGACGGTGCAGTCCCCGTCGCGGGCGGGGCCGAGGCCCGCCTCCTCGGTGTGGCACACCCACGGCTCGAGGGGGCGGCCCGAGAACACCGGCCCGCTCACGGGGTGGTCGGTGACGGCCAGGGTGGCCGTCTCGCCCCCGGCGACCATCTCGACCAGGTGGTCCCCGGCGTCGAGGCCGGTGACGAGGCCGCGGGCCGTGCCGGGGGGCGCCCCCGCCACGGGATCGAAGCGGCCCGGGGCCCCGTCGACGGTCACCGTGACGTCCCCGGTGGCGGCGGGACCGGTCAGGTCGACGAGGACGTCGCCGCCGGTCACGGCGTCGGCCCGGGTCGAGCGTGTGGTGACGGTCAGTCCGCCCTCGGGCGAGGTGACCACCGTGGTGACGCCGTCGGTGCTCTGGGCCGCCAGTGCCTCGCCGAAGCCGTCGAGCACGGTGCCGACCGCCTCGTCGTCGCCGCCCTCACCGGCACAGGCGCCGAGCAGGAGCGCGGCGACCACGAGGAGGGTGCCGAGCCGGGCCACGGGCGGCGATGGTAGACGGACCGGCCGGTTCGGTCACCGGCGGTGTCAGAAGTTCCTCACCGCCGCCAGACGGTCCTCAGCCGAGGGGGCGGACCGGGTCGGTGCCGTCCCAACCCACCGCGGCGCGGGCGATGTGGTCGTTCAGGCCCCGGGTCAGGTCGTTCAGCTCCATGACCTCGAGCATGGTGGCCGCCGTCGTCGGGGCCTCGACGTAGAAGAAGCGGGCCATGCCCCCCGAGTCACCGGCGAGCACCGGGGCCCGACCGATCGCCCGCAGGGCGGCCTCGGACCCGTCGACGTCCTCGGTCCACCAGGCCAGGTGGTGGAACCCCTCCCGGCCCGAATCGAGGAACTCGCGGTAGGGCGAGGGGCCGTCGTCGACCTGGTGGATCAGCTCCACCTGGAGGTCGCCGGAGTTGGCGAAGGCCAGGTGCAGCGTGGGGGTGACCGGCTCACCCCGGAAGACCATGCCCTCCTGGGCCATGGGCCCGAGGGTGATCCACGGCCCGACCCCCAGGTCCAGCCACTCGGCGATGGCGGCCTCGAGGTCGCGTACCACGTAGCCGTTCTGGCGGATGACCCCCGGGAGGGCGTCGGTCACGGCGGTCCCCGTCATGGCCGTACGGTACGCGGCCGTGAGCGGCACCGCGAGCTTCGACTTCTCCGACACCCACGTCCTGGTCACCGGCGGGTCCAACGGCATCGGCCTCGGGGTGGCCGGGGCCTTCGCCGACGCCGGGGCCACGGTGACGATCACCGGCACCCGCGACGACCCCGGCGACTACGACCACGACCTGTCCCGGTTCACCTACCGACCGTGTCGCATGGGCCGCCCCGACGAGGTGGAGGCCCTGGCCACGGGCCTCGATCGCCTCGACGTCCTGGTCAACAACGCCGGCCAGTCCCTGCCCGGCGGCCGCGACGAGTGGGGCGAGGGGGTGTTCGAGGAGGTCCTGGCCGTCAACCTCGTGGCCCCGTTCCGCCTGGCCCAGGCCTGCCACGACCACCTGACCGCCAGCGGCCTGGCCGGCGGGGGCGCCGTGGTCAACGTCGGCTCGATGACCAGCTTCTTCGGCATGGAGATCATCCCCGGGTACGGCGCATCGAAGGGCGGCATCGTCCAGGTGACCAAGACGCTGGCGGTGAGCTGGGCCCGGGACGGGATCCGGGTCAACGCCGTGGCACCCGGGGTGATCGAATCGAACATGACCGCCCCGATGCTCGCCTACGAGCCGCTGATCGACCCGATCCTGGCCCGCACCCCCATGGAGCGGGTCGGCACCCCCGGCGACGTGGCCCCCGCGGTGCTGTACCTGGCCAGTGACGCCGCCCGGTACGTCACCGGGCACACGCTGGTGGTCGACGGCGGCTTCTCGGTCATGGGGTGACGG
>CAYTJS010000278.1:0-1500 GCA_964438115.1 uncultured Iamiaceae bacterium | reverse complement strand
TCGGCCAGACTGGCCCGCCGTGAGCACCCGATGGGCCATCGCCGCCACCGGTGGCATCGCCGCCAGGTTCGTGCAGGCCCTGCACCAGACGCCCGACGCCGAGCTGGTGGCGGTGGCCTCCCGGACCCAGGAGCGGGCCGACGCCTTCGCCGGCGAGTGGGGCATCCCCCGGGCCCACGGCTCCTACGAGGACCTGGCCCGCGACGAGGACGTCGACGTCGTCTACGTGGCCACCCCCCAGTCCCGTCACGCCGACGACGCCTGCCTCTTCCTCGACGCCGGCCACCACGTCCTGTGCGAGAAGCCCCTGGCCATGACCGAGGGCGAGGTCCTGCGGATGACCGCCACCGCCCAGCTCGCCGGCCGCTTCCTGATGGAAGCCATCTGGAGCCGGTTCCTCCCGTCGTACCAGACCCTGCTCGAGCTCCTGCTGGCCGGCCGCATCGGCGAGCCCCAGTTCGTCGAGGCCGACTTCGGCTTCCGCATGCCCGTGGACCCGGCCCACCGCCTCTTCGACCCGGCCCGGGGCGGGGGGGCCCTCCTCGACCTCGGGGTGTACCCGCTGCAGCTGGCGTCGCTGGTGCTGGGTGCCCCCGACCGGGTGGTGGCCGCCGGCCACTACGGCACCACCGGGGTCGACGAGACCGTGGCCGCCACCCTCCACCACCCGGGCGGGCGGCTGGCGGTGGTCAAGGCGTCGATCCGGGTCGACCTGGCCTGCCGCGCCCGCATCGCCGGCACCGAGGGCAGCATCGAGCTGCCCGCCTACATGCACTGCCCCGAGGCCGTGGTCGTGCGGGACACCTTCGGCCAGGTCGAGGAGCTGGCCCGGCCCGTCGAGGGCGAGGGGCATCGCTACCAGATCGCCGAGGTGCACCGCTGCCTGGCCGAGGGCGCCGGCGAGAGCCCGTTCATGACCCTGGCCGAGTCGGCCCGCATCGCCGCCACCATGGACACCATCCGGGACCAGATCGACCACTGAGCCCTCGGGGCCGTGGTCGGCCGGGCGGGCTCACAGCAGGTCGGTGGTGTCCCGGTAGGTGCCGGTGTCGTGGTGCCGGTCCTGGCTCTCGCGGAGCCAGAGCTTCGTGTAGACGGCGAGGGGGAACGCCAGGCTGGCCCAGCGCTGGACCTCGTCGAGGCCAGGCTGGCGGGTGAGGAGGAACTGCGAGCCGGTGTCGGCGTCGCGTCGCTGGGTCACCGCCGCCACCGGCTGCCCCGCGGCGTCCCACATCCAGGCGCCGCCGAAGAGGCCCACCCGGCCCTCCAGGTCGATCTGCACCCGGCACTGGCCCACCTGCTGTTGGCCCCACCAGACCACGGGCTCGGCGAAGGTCCCCACGACCTGCCCGTCGGGCCAGACCACCTGGAAGACGGCCTCGTCGAAGAGCCCGGGCCGGTGCACGGTGAGGCCGACGGCCGGCGTCCCCGCCAGGTCGCGCACCCACAGACGCGGGGCCTGCAGGAGTCGGCCGTCGAACTCCACGGCGCCCACGGCCG
>CAYTJS010000277.1:0-5068 GCA_964438115.1 uncultured Iamiaceae bacterium | reverse complement strand
TCGGCCCGGACCAGGTCCCGGTCGGACTGGAACTGGGCGAAGGACAGCGACAGGAGCCGGTGGGCCGTCTCGGGATCGTGGCGGCGGACCAGGTTGGCGGCCATGTTGTAGGTCGGGCGGAAGGCGCTGCGCAGCTCGAAGCGGCGACTGGCGGCCAGGGCGGCCACGTCGGCGAAGGCCACGTAGGGTGACCAGGCCACCACCGCCGTGCCGTGGTCGTCGATCCCCCGCCGGCCGGCCCGGCCCGTGAGCTGGGTGTACTGGGCGGGGGTGAGGCGCTCGTGGCGTTCGCCGGTGAACTTGCTGAGGCTGGAGACGACCACCGAGCGGGCGGGCATGTTGATGCCCAGGGCCAGCGTCTCGGTGGCGAACACCACCTTCACCAGCCCCTCCACGAAGCAGGCCTCGACCGCCTCCTTGAACGGCGGGACCATGCCGGCGTGGTGGGCGGCCACCCCCCGACGGAGGCCGTCGAGCCACCCGTCGTAGCCCAGGGCGGCCAGGTCCCGGTCGTCGAGCCCGCCGAGGTGGGCGGCCACCAGCCCGTCGATGCGGGACCGCTCCTCGGCGGTGGTCAGGACCAGCGACGTGCGGGCGACCTGGCGGGCCCCGTCGTCGCAGCCGGCCCGGCTGAAGACGAAGTAGATGGTGGGCAGCAGTCCCTCGTCGTCGAGCCAGCGCACCAGGTCGACCCGGTCGGGGGTGAACCAGCGGTGGCGCTGGCGGCCCCGGCCCCGGGGTCGGTCGGCGTCCCGGCGGACGCGGGCGGAGTCGACCTCGGGTCCGTCGGGGTTGGGGTGGCCGTCGACCAGGGTGGGAAACACCCGCAGCTCGCCGTCGTCGTTGTCGGTCACGGCGTAGAGGTGCTCGAGCTCGACGGGGCGGTGGTGCTCGATGACGGTGGCGGTGGGCCCCCGCACCTCGGTCAGCCACGCCGCCAGCTCGTCGGCGTTGGACACCGTGGCCGACAGGCACACCAGCCGCGCGTGGGCGGGCAGGTGGATGATGACCTCCTCCCACACCGGGCCCCGGTAGGCGTCCTGGAGGTAGTGGACCTCGTCGAGGACGACGAAGCGGAGGTCGTCGAGGGGGCGACCGGCGTAGATCATGTTGCGCAACACCTCGGTGGTCATCACCACCACCCGGGCGTCGCCGTTGATGCTGTTGTCGCCGGTGAGCAGGCCCACGCGGTCGCGGCCGTGGCGTCGGGCCAGGTCGCCGTACTTCTGGTTGGAGAGGGCCTTCACCGGCGTGGTGTAGAAGACCCGTCCCTCCCCCGCCTCGAGCACCCGGGCCACGGCGTGCTCGGCCACCACCGTCTTGCCCGCCCCGGTGGGGGCGGCGACGAGGACCGACTCGCCCCGGTCGACGGCGGCGACGGCCTGCTGCTGGAACGGGTCGAGGGTGAACCCGCCGGTCACGGGGCGCTGGCGGCGGCCGCCCGCCGACGGGTCATCACCCGGCCGATCACGATGGCCACCTCGTAGAAGACGTACATGGGCACCGACAGGGCCAGCAGGCTGATCGGGTCACCGCTGGGGGTGATCACCGCCACCAGGACCACGATCACGATGATGGCGTACCGCCGCCACGACCTCAGCCGCTCGTAGTCGACGATGCCGGCCAGCTGGAGGAAGACCAGCACGATGGGGAACTCGAAGCCGATCCCGAAGGCCAGCATCATGTAGGTGATGAGCTGGAAGTAGCGGTCGGGGGTGTAGAAGGCCTCGATCCCCTCCCCGCCGATCGAGATGAGGAACTCGAGGGCCCGGGGCAGGGTCCAGTAGGCGAGGCCGGCACCCAGCAGGAACAGCACCACGCCGGAGACGACGAAGGGGATGGCCAGGCGCCGTTCGCGCGGGTACAGGCCGGGGGTGATGAAGCGCCACGCCTGCCAGAGCAGCACCGGGGTGGCCAGGGCGACGCCGAAGTAGCCGGAGACCTTGAAGCGGGTGGACAGGCCCTGGAGCGGGTCGGTGAGGATGAGCTGGGCGTTGGGGTCGGCGGTGTCGAGCGGCTGTTTCAGGAACTCGAGGACCTGGTCGTAGAAGATCCACACGACCACGGCGCCGACGGCCACCGCGACGAGCGACTTGATCAGGCGGCTGCGCAGCTCGTTCAGGTGCTCGACCAGGGTCATCTGGCCGTCGCCGAGCGGCTCCGGTTCGTCGGCCACCGGGCTCAGGCCGTCCCGTCGGCGGGCTCGTCGGTGGCCTCGTCGGGGGCGAGGTCGTCGTCGAGCGGTGCGTCGTCGTCGGCCGGCGCCGGCTCGGCGGTGCGGTCGGTGGGCCCGCCGGGGCTGACGGGCTTCTCGGTCGCCTTGCGCTCCTCGGCCTCGAGGGCCGAGGTCAGCTCGCGCTGGAAGCCGGTGGAGATCTTGCGGATCTCGGCCATGGCGTTGCCCACGGTGCGGGCCGCCTTGGGCAGCTGGGCGGGACCCAGGACGATCAGCGCCACCAGCAGGATGACGAGGATCTCGCCGCTGCCGACGTTGAACATGGGGGCCGAGCCTACCGGTGGCCCGGTTCGCCACCGGAGGCCGCCAGGGCCTCCCGCTCCGCCCTGAGGGCCCCGATCCCGGCTTCGAGGGCGGCGGTGTGGCCCCGCAGGCGCCGGGTGGCCAGGAACAGCACGGCGGCGCCGAGGAGCAGCACGAGGGGCACCAAGCCCCACAGCCAGGTCACGGCGCGAGTCTGCCAGCCCCGCGGCGTGGGAACGGGGTCAGTCGCCGCGGGCGAGCTCGTCGAACCAGGCGTCGCTCTCGTGGAGGCGCCGGTGGAAGTCGAGCATCTCGTCGTGGGAGATGGGGTCGTCGAACTGCGGCCGTTCGTCGACCTCGGCGGGCAGGTCCGAGGGGGCCAGGGCCACGCCGGAGGCCAGCAGGAGGTCGATGGTGCGGGTCTCGGCCGCCTTGACCACGGTGACCGAGCACCCCGGGCAGCAGAAGGCATAGGTGCCCGAGCCGTCCGGCGAGCTCACCCGCACCTGCACGTCGCGGGTGGTGAACTCGACGTCACCGCAGTCGGGGCAACTGGCCCGGATCGTCGCCATCTTCTCGGAATCCCCAGCTCTCTCGCTGCCACCAGGACGCCCTGCCCATCGGCAGGGGGTGGGATGCCCTTGAGGTGGGTGGGCGAGAATGGGTCGTATGGCCCGCCACCCCCGGATCCTCGACGTCCCCATCGGCTTCGCCCACCGCGGGGCGAGCGCCCTCGAGGCCGACAACACGCTGGCGTCGTTCCGGCGGGCCGTGGCCATGGGGGCCTCGGGGCTGGAGTCCGACGTGTGGATCAGCGCCGACGGGGTGCCGGTGCTCGACCACGACGGGGTGGTCGGGGGCTGGCTGCGGCGCCGGCCCATGGCCACCGTGGCCCGCGAGCGCCTGCCCGCCCACGTGCCCTCACTGGCCCAGCTCTACGCCGACTGCGGGACCGCCCTGCCCCTCAGCCTCGACGTGAAGGACCCCGCCGCCGTCGAGGCGGTGGTGGCGGTGGCCGACCGGTTCGGCGCCCGGGAGCAGCTGTGGCTGTGCCACCCCGACGTCGACCTGCTGGAGGCCTGGCGACCGCTGACCGAGGGCGTCCACCTCGTGCACTCGACCCGTACGGCGGCCATGACGAGCGGCCACGAGCGCCACGGCGCCCGCCTGGCCGGCATCGGCGTCGACGCCGTCAACCTGCACCGCAGCGAGTGGTCGGGCGGGCTCACGACCCTGTTCCACCGGTTCGGCCTGGTCTGCCTCGGATGGGACGCCCAGCTCCCCCGCCACCTGGCCGAGCTGCTGTCGATGGGGGTCGACGGGGTCTTCAGCGACCACGTGGACCGCATGATGGAGGCCATCGCCGTGGAGTTGGAAGGGGGCGGCGAGGAGGCCGCCGGGGCTACAACAGGCCCAGGTGCGTGAGGGGCCAGACCCGCACGAAGGCCCGACCCACGATCTCGTCCTCGTCGATGGGGCCGAAGGACCGGCTGTCGCGGGAGTCGCCGCGGTTGTCGCCCATGACGAACACGCAGCCCTCGGGGACCTCGACGGGCTCGAAGTCGGCGGTGACCACACCCTCGTCGAGGTAGGGCTCCTCGAGCACCCGGCCGTCGATGAGCACCTGGCCGTCGCGGCCCTCGACCGTCTCACCGCCGGTGGCGATGACCCGCTTGATCAGGTCGCGGATCCCGGTCTGGGCCTCGGCGGCGGCGGCCTGGTTGACCGGCAGCCCGCACTCGCCCTCGCCCTCGGCCGTCTCGAAGACGACCACGTCGCCCCGGTTGACGTCGTGGAGCTGGTAGCTGAGCTTGTTGACCAGGACCCGGTCCCCGATGTCGAGGGTGGTCTCCATCGACCCCGAGGGGATGAAGAAGGCCTGGATCAGGAAGGTCTTGATGACCAGGGCCACCAGCAGGGCGCCGCCGATGACCGCGACCCACTCCACGACGGACCGGACGGCGGAGGGGTGGTGGCCGTCGTGGTCGGCGTCGTCGCCCGGCTCGGGCGCGTCGGGCTCGGCCGAGGTGGAGGGGGACGTCACCGGCGCCGAGGCTACCGGCGGTACCGGGCCAGGACGCGTCGGGCGGCCTCGCCCGCCGGGTCGGCCGAGAGATCCCCCGTGAGCTCCACGACCCGGGCCGAGGGGCCGAGGCGGACGAGCAGCTGGGCCAGCCACCGCTCCCCCGCCACCGGCAGGGTGATTCGCAGACCGCCGTCGGGGCGGTCTTCGGTGCCCTCGTGGGGGTAGTAGTCGGCGACCCAGGTGGCGTCGGCCTCGAGGTCGAGCACGGCCCGGGCCCCGGCGGCCGCCGCGGTGAAGGTGGCCGTGTCCGCCCGGGGGGTGGTGGCGGCGCCCTCGTCGAGGACGGTGACGGCGGCGATGCGGTCGAGGCGGAACACCCGGGCGTCGTCGGCGCGGTGGCAGTGGCCACCCAGGTACCAGCTGCCCCCCTCGGCCCACACCCGGTGCGGGTCGACCTCGCGCTCGGCCCGTTCGTCGCTCGACCAGGAGTAGTAGTCCAGCCGGACCCGGCGGCCGGCGGCGATGGCCTCCTGCAGGCGGCGCAGGGTGTCGGCCCCGGCATC
>CAYTJS010000276.1:0-5102 GCA_964438115.1 uncultured Iamiaceae bacterium | reverse complement strand
TTCCAGCAGATGCTGTTCTCCAAGATCGTGCCCAACTGCAAGAAGCTGGGCCTGCTCGACGCCTCCGACGGGTGGCTGCGGGAGCGCTTCACCGAGATCGGCGTGATCCAGTTCGAGGACTGGGTCGACACCGGCGAGGAGTACGAGTCCCTCGACGCCGTGGCCCAGGATCGGGTCGCCGCGGAGGCGGGCGCCTAACGTCGTCGGTCATGGCCTACGACTGCTTCGACGTCGACGTCACCGACGGCGTCGCCCACGTCGTCCTCAAGCGGGGCGACGAGCTCAACACGATGACCCCGGCGTTCTGGCGGGAGCTGCCCGAGATCGTCGACGGGCTGAGCGCGTCGGGGCAGGCCCGCGTGCTGGTGCTGTCGTCCACGGGCCGGCACTTCACCGCCGGCATGGACCTGTCGGTGTTCACCGGGGGCGGGCTGCTGCCCCGGGGCACCGGTGGGGGCGAGCTGGGCCGGCAGCGGGTGCAGATCCGCCAGGTGGCCGCCCTCCTGCAGGACAGCCTCACCGCGCTGGAGCGGGCCCGGATGCCTGTGCTGGCCGCCGTCCAAGGGGGCTGCATCGGGGGCGGGGTCGACATGGTGTGCGCCTGCGACTGTCGCTACGCCACCGAGGACGCCTTCTTCAGCATCATGGAGACCAACATCGGCATGACCGCCGACGTGGGCACCCTCCAGCGCCTGCCCAAGATCATCCCCGAGGGCGTCGCCCGGGAGTACGCCTACACGGGCCGGCGCATGACGGCTCGGCGGGCGGCCGAGGTCGGTCTGGTGAACGAGGTCTTCGCCGACCACGAGACGTTGCTCGACGGGGTCCTCGGCATCGCCCGCGAGATCGCCGCCCAGAGTCCCCTCGCCGTGTGGGGCACCAAGGAGATGATCACCTACAGCCGCGACCACAGCGTGGAGGACGGCCTCAACTACGTGGCCACCTGGCAGACGGGCATGTTCCAGGGGGGCGACATGATGGAGGCCTTCGCCGCCAAGGGCGAGGGCCGGGACCCGGTCTACGAGGATCTCCTCCCCGAACCCGGCTTCGACTAGCGTCGCCCCCGTGAAGGGCCGCTGGGGAACCGTCATCGCCGTCGTCGTCGGGCTCGTGGGCCTGGCCGTCGTCCCGTTCGCCGGGGCCGGGGCCCAGACCACTTCGAGGATGCCTGCCAACGAGGGTTCGTTCCCCCCGGGGGGCACGGTCAACTGCCAGGTCGGGGCGACGCTCGACCCCGACTCGGGGCCACCGGGGACACTGGTCACCGTCACCGCCACCTTCGCCGGCAACTGCGACGACTTCGGCGTCCTCGACTTCCCCATGGAGTGCGAGGGGTCGGTCACCGGCGCCGCCATCGACGGGCTGAGCTTCCCGGTCACGGTCAACGACACCTCCGAGCCCACCCTGTCGGGCCAGTTCACCGCTCCCGCCGGCGACCCCGACCCCCCGGTCATCGACGCCGTCGAGGCCCTGGCGGTCTCCATCACCTGCTTCACCCCCGCGGGCAGCTCACCGCCGGCGCCGACCGCCGAGGGTGGGCCCCCCGGCACCACCTACGTGTTCCCGCCCCAGACCTTCTCGCTGGAGCTCTTCGCCGACCTGGGCGAGCAGCCCACGCTCGTCGACGACGACCCCGACGTGGGCGTGGTCGACGGCACCCCCACCTTCACCGGCTGAGCGGCTGGTTCTCCGTGGGGGCTGCGCCCCGGGCCGGCGTCAACCCTGCTGGGCCCGGCCCCGGTCGGTGACGGCCTGGCGGCGGCGGTCGATCTCGTCGGGGTCCCAGGCGTTGCCCGGCCACTCGGCGGCGCGGCGGCCCTCGACGGCCCACCCCTCGGCCACGGTGGTGTCGGCCACCTCGGCGTAGGTGGCCAGGATGCGGCGCACCCCGGCCTGGTCGTTGCTGACCACGTCGGCGCCGAGGGCCCGGGCCCGGTCGAGCAGCTCGTCGTGGGGCACCACCTCGTTCACCAGGCCCCAGGCCAGGGCGGTGGCGGCGTCGACGTAGTTGCCGGTCACGCTCATCTGCCGGGCCCGGCGCAGGCCGATGGCCTGGGGGAGGAGCACGGTGAGGCCCCAGCCGGGCATGACCCCGACCCGGGCGTGGGTGTCGGCGAAGCGGGCCCGGTCCGAGGCGATCAGGAAGTCGCAGGCCAGGGCCAGCTCGAGGCCCCCGGTCACCGCCGGGCCGTTGACGGCGCCGATGACCGGCTTGGTGTGCTCGGGCAGGGGCCCGCGGCGCCCGCTCCGGGCGACCGACTCGACGGCCTCGCCCGGCGACGCCTGGCCACCGGCGGCGGCCTCCTTCAGGTCCACCCCGGCGCAGAAGGCGGGGTCGGCGCCGGTCAGGACGATGACGTCGACGCCGTCGTCGGCCTCGGCCTCGGCCACGAGGCGGGGGAGCAGGCGCAGGACCTCGCGGTTGAGGGCGTTGCGGGCCTCGGGGCGGTCGAGGGTGATGACCGCCACGCGGTCGGCCACGTCCATGCGTACGGCGGGGTGGTCGCTCATCGGTCCTCCTCGTCGGGGGGCAGGTACTCGAGGCGGAGGTCGCCCAGGCGCACGAGCGTCGAGGCGATCCAGCCGCCCAGGGCGGCGAAGTCCTCGTCGAGGGCGGAGCCGTCGGCCAGGGTCGACTCGTCGAGGAGGTACATCCCCTCGTAGGTGACCTCGGCGGCCCACTGGCGCTCGCTCAGGTCCTGGCTGTAGAGCACCTCCACGGTCGGGGCGGTGCGGTCGAGGGGGAGGGAGCCGATGGCCGGGCTCTCCTCGGGCAGGACGGCGAGGATGGCCCGGGGGTCGGCCTCGGCGGCCAGGCGCTGGATGCGCAGGACGATCTCGATCTGGATGCTCGGGCCCTCGTCGAACTCCTCGCCGATGTACCAGGAGCGGTAGGCCGTCTGGGCCCAGGTGGGCCACTCGAGGGTGATGTCGGCCCGCACCCGGGGCGGGAGGCCCTCACCGGGCAGGCCGTAGCTGGTCTGCCAGGTCAGGTCGCCGAGCAACACGTCGGCCTGGAACCGCTCCTCGAAGGCCTGCCGTTCGAGGAGGTTGTTCTCGAAGACGTCCCGCAGGGCGCCGATGGCGTCGGTGAAGACGTGGTCGAGCACCGGGGGATCCTACGGGGCCTCACGCGAGGGTGGAGCCGAGAGGAGGGCGGTGGGGACGGGGACGCCCAGGGCCTCGTGGCGCAGGGTGGCGATGCGGCGACCGGGCTGGACGGCGTCGGTGACGGGGCCGAGGTGATCGCCGAGCAGGGCGGCGGCGGCATCCAGGTCGGCCACGGTCAGGGCCAGGCCCCAGAATACGGCGGGGCCCGGGCCGTGGGCGCCGGGGCGACCGACCACCTCGAGGATCACCTGGCCCACCCGGAAGAAGTGCTGTTCCATCCGGCCCGCGTCGCGGACCCGGCGGCGTTCGATGCCGACCGTGGCCAGGGCGGTGGCCGTGCGCTCGAGGTCGGGGCTGGCCACCACGACGTGGTCGATGGCGACGGCGGTGTTGGGGTGGTCGGGGGCGCTGGCGGCGCGGGGGTCGTCGCGGCCGAGGGTGAGGAGCCCGTCGACCACCCCGTCGTCCACGCCGGTGAGGCCCCAGGCCTGGACCCCCGGGGGCTGGTCGGTGCCAGTGGCCCGCACGGCCACCGAGCCGATGGTGACGGTGTCGCCGACGGGGGTGAAGCCGGCCGCAGCCCAGGGCCCGACGCCGCCGCTGACACCGAGGTCGACCAGGGCCGGTGGGGCGTCGGGCGGCCGGGTCATCGGGGGAATCAGGAGACACGGTCCGCCGCGGCCGCACCCACCGCCAGGCCCGGGTGGGCCGCCCGCCACGCCTCGGCCCCGGCCCGGGCCTCGACCTCGGCGGGGATGGCCAGGTAGGCCTGCCGGTGGTTGCGCAGGCGGGCGAGATTGCCCAGGTAGGCGGTGAGGTAGCGGGCGAGGAAGCGGACCCGGCCCGCCTCGGCGAACTGGCGGACGTGGACGAGCTCGTGGGCGAGGAGCACGGGCCGGTCCTCATGGCCCCGGACCAGGTAGACGTGGCGGCCGAGGGTCATCCCGTGGGCCCCCGGGGGCAGGCGCCGGACCCGGTGCAGGCGGGCCCGGGCGGCGACGGCCCGGGGCAGGTGGTCGAAGGCCTCGACCTCCCGACGGCTCAGCGTGCGGCCCACCACCCCATGGTCGCGCGACCATGACGTCATGGCTGACCCCTCTGACCCGTACGCCCTGGCCGCCGCTGCCGCCACCGAACTGGCCTCGCGTGTCGGCGTCGCCGCCCACGACGTCGCCGTGGTCCTCGGCTCGGGCTGGGGGCCGGCCGCCGACCAGATGGGCGGGCAGGTGGGCGAGGTGGTGGCCGCCGACCTTCCGGGCTTCCCGCGGTCGACGGTGGCCGGCCACGGCGGGACGATCCGCTCCATCGACGCCGACGGCACCCGCGTGCTGGCCTTCTTCGGCCGGGTCCACGGCTACGAGGGCAACCCGGTGTCGGCGGTGGTCCACAACGTGCGCACGGCGGCGGCCTCGGGCTGTCGGGCCGTGATCCTCACCAACGCCGCCGGCTCCCTGCGCGAGGAGTGGCGGCCGGGCACCCCGGTGCTCATCCGGGACCACCTCAACCTGACCGGCCACTCGCCCCTGGCCGGGCCCGAGGCCCCGGAGCCCTACGGGCCCCGGTTCTGTGACCTCACCGATGCCTGGTCGCCCCGCCTGCGGGCCCTGGCCCACGAGCTGGCCCCCGAGCTGCCCGAGGGGGTCTACGCCGGTCTCAACGGGCCGCAGTACGAGACCCCGGCCGAGATCCGGATGCTGCGCACCATCGGCGCCGACCTGGTGGGCATGTCCACCGTGCTCGAGGCCATCGCCGCCCGCCACGCCCGCCTCGAGGTGCTGGGCCTCAGCCTGGTCACCAACCTCGCCGCCGGCCTGGCTCCCGCCCCCCTCGACCACCAGGAGGTCCTGGCCGCCGGCGCCGACGTGGGCCAACGCCTCGGCGGCCTCCTCGCCCACCTCGTCCGCCGCCTCTGACCCCTTACCTTGCTCGGTGGCCTTGATCCGGTAGGACTGGGGCTGGGGAGTCCGGCGGTGTCGGCATGGCTCATTACC
>CAYTJS010000275.1:1124-5103 GCA_964438115.1 uncultured Iamiaceae bacterium | reverse complement strand
CTGGCGGTGGTTCCCATGACCCTGGAGGCGCGCGGGCTCGACACCACCCCGGCCACCATCGAGCGGCTGGCCCGCAACGGCGACGCCCTGACCCCGCCGGTGCTGGAGGTCATCTATCGCGACGAGATCCGCCACGTCGCCGCCGGGGCGCGCTGGTTCGCCTATCTGGCCGACCGCGCCGGCGAGGACGCCGCCGCCGCCTTCCACCGCATCCACGCCCACCGCTTCCCGGCCGGCCTCAAGGCGCCGTTCAACCACGCCGCCCGCGCCGAGGCGGGCGAGGAGCGGGCGGGGCGCAGCCTGGTGCGCGGTCGCCGGGCCGCCTACCTCGGGGGGCTGGCCGCGGCCACGGCGGCCGGGGCGGCGGGGGCCGTGGTCCTCACCCTCCGGTCGCGGCGCGGCAAGGTCCGCCTGGCGGGCTAGCACGGCTGGCCGTGCCGGGCGCGTGGCCGCGCCCGGGGGGTTCCGGGGAGGGTCGCGCTATCCTTCCCCGCGCACTCCGGAGGGCAGTAGCTCAATTTGGTAGAGCACCGGTCTCCAAAACCGAAGGTTGGGGGTTCGAGTCCCTCCTGCCCTGCAACGACCCTCCACCCCCGAACTCGACGAGGCTGTAGGCCCGACCATGGCCATGAACCGACAGACGAAGCGCATGCTCCAGAAGCAGGGGCAGCTCGGTGATGACGGTGAGCCGGTCGCGCAGAAGCGCAAGCAGCCGCCGCCCAAGCAGCGCGACGCCCGGGTCGGCCCGGTCCAGTTCGTCCGCGAGGTGCGGGGTGAGCTGCGCAAGGTGGCCTGGCCCACCCGTCCCGAGGTCGTCAACTACTCGATCGTGGTGCTCATCACGGTCGTGGCCCTGACCCTGCTCATCTTCGCCATCGACTTCGTGTTCGGCGAGTTCGTCCTCCGCATCCTGAAGGCCGACTGATCGACGTGACTGACTTCGACACCACCGACACCACCGACACCGCCGAGGAGGCCGACGAGGCCGCCGACGCGACCCCGGCGGACACCACGCCGGCCAACCCGCTCGACGCCCTCGGCGGCTACGGCGACCACGTGATCGAGGAGCCGGCCGAGGAGGCCGACGAGGAGGCCCCGGCCTCCGAGGTCGTCGCCGAGGGCGATGCCGACCTCGAGGTGGTCACCGAGGACGACCTGCTCGACGAGGAGGTGGACGCCCCCGCCCCGGTCGAGAGCCCCTATGACCGTCCGGGCAAGTGGTACGTCGTCCACACCCAGTCGGGCTACGAGAAGAAGGTGAAGTCCAACCTCGAGGCCCGCACCGTCTCCATGAACATGGAAGGGCGCATCCACGAAGTCGTCATCCCCATGGAGGACTTCGTCGAGTTCAAGGGCGGCAAGAAGCAGGTCGTCCAGAAGAAGGTCTTCCCCGGGTACCTGCTGGTGCGTTGCCGCCTCGACGACGACGCCTGGTACGTGATCCGCAACACCCCCGGGATCACCGGTTTCGTCGGCCAGGGTTCCAAGCCCACCCCGCTGCGCCGCCGGGACGTCGAGACGTTCCTGGCCGTGAAGCCCGACGACGGCGAGGCGCCCAAGCGCCAGAAGCCCCGCCTGGAGTACGAGACCGGCGAGACCGTGCGGGTCAAGGAAGGCCCCTTCGCCGACTTCTCCGGCGAGATCATCGAGATCAACGAGGAGCAGCTCAAGGTCAAGGTGCTCGTCAACATCTTCGGCCGGGAGACCCCGGTCGAGCTCGAGTTCGGCCAGGTGGCGAAGCTCTAGCTCCGCCCCGCAAGCACGCCGCCCCAGGAAGCACAGGAAGAAAAGACCATGGCGAAGAAGAACGTCCTCGCGATCGTGAAGATCCAGATCCCCGCGGGCCAGGCCTCGCCGGCGCCGCCCGTCGGCACGGCCCTCGGCCCCCACGGCGTGGCCATCATGGACTTCTGCAAGGCCTACAACGACCGGACCGAGGACCAGCGGGGCACGATCATCCCCGTCGAGATCACCATCTACGAGGACCGGTCCTTCACCTTCGTCACCAAGACGCCGCCGACCTCGGTGCTGCTGCGCCAGGCCGCGGGCCTCGAGAAGGCCTCGACCAACCCCGGTCGCGAGGACGTGGGCTCGATCAGCGATGCCCAGCTCACCGAGATCGCCGAGACCAAGCTGCCCGACCTGTCGGCCAACGACATCGACGCGGCGAAGAAGATCGTGGCCGGCACCGCCCGGTCCATGGGGATCACGGTCGCCTAGACCGCCCCGACCGGCCAGCGGGAGGACCTCGCCCGGGCCGGATCCGTATCCACCCACTCACCGAGGGAGCCACCATGGCGAAGGGAAAGAAGTACAACGACGCGGCCCGCCGCTACGACCGGCAGCGACTGCACGACCCGGCGGAAGCGCTGGGCCTCGTGAAGAGCCTGGCCTCGGCCGGCTTCGACGAGACCGTGGAGCTGGCCGTGCGCCTCGGGGTCGACCCCCGCAAGGCCGACGAGATGCTGCGGGGCACCGTGGCCCTGCCCTCGGGCACCGGCCGTGACGTCCGCGTCGCCGTCTTCGCCCAGGGCGTGGCGGCCCAGGCCGCCCGCGACGCCGGGGCCGACGTGGTCGGCGCCGACGACCTCGCCGCCACCGTCGAGGGCGGCACCATCGAGTTCGACGTGGCCATCGCCACGCCCGACATGATGCCGGTGCTCGGCCGCCTGGGCCGGGTGCTCGGCCCCCGGGGCCTCATGCCCAACCCCAAGACGGGCACGGTGACCGACGACGTCGCCTCGGCCGTCGGGGAGTTCAAGGGCGGCAAGGTCGAGTACCGCACCGACCGCCACGGCAACGTCCACGTGCCCCTCGGCAAGGTGTCCTTCAGCGAGGAGGCCCTGCTCGACAACTTCTTCGCCGTGGCCGACGAGCTGGTGCGGGCCAAGCCCGCCTCGGCCAAGGGCCGCTACGTCCGCAAGGTCGCCATCGCCTCGACCATGGGCCCCGGCGTCCGCATCGACCCCGCCCGCTTCCGCCGCGAGGACAACCGCGAGGACACCCCCGCCGCCTGACTCCCCGCCCCGCCCCCACCCACCTCGAAATTGCGTGAGTTGGTCCCGCCCAGGATGACCAACTCACGCAATTTCGGGGTAGTGTGGGTCGTCACAACCTGATCTGCTCGCCGCAGACCTCCGGTGCGCTCCGGCGCTGAAGGGGCCCCACGGCCCGCCCGACGAGGCGAACACCTCTTCTCCTGACGGGGCGTTCTCTGCGCGAGCGCCCCGTTTCGTTCGTTTCCGGACCAGAAGAGGAGGTGCAGCGATGGAGAACCCGAGGCCCGAGAAGGTCGCCGTGGTCGAGGAGGTGAAGGCCCGCCTCGCCGACGCCGAAGCTGCCGTGCTCACCGACTACCGGGGGATCGACGTCCCCGGCATGGCCGTCCTGCGTACCGCCCTGCGCGAGGCCGGGGCCGAGTACCAGATCTACAAGAACACCCTCGTGCGCTTCGCCGCCCGGGACCTCGGCCTCGAGATCGAGGAGATGCTGGTCGGCCCGACCGCCATCGCCTTCGTGCGCCGGGACGGCGACGGGGATCCGGTCCTCATGGCCAAGGCGCTCAAGCAGTTCGCCAAGGACAACCCCCACCTCGAGGTGAAGGGTGGCCTCCTCGGCGACCGGCCCCTGACCGCCGCCGACGTCGAGGCCCTGGCCAACGTGGCGCCCCGCGAGGAGCTGCTGGCCCGCCTGGCCGGGGGCCTGGCCGCCCCGATGGTCCAGTTCGCCGGGCTGCTCGAGGCCCTGCCCCGCAACTTCGCCCACGGCCTGCGGGCCCTCATCGACCAGGGTGGGGCGCCGGGTGCGCCCGCCGCCCCGGCCGAGGAGCCCGCCGCCGCCGAGGCGACCGAGGAGCCCGCCACCGAGGCGAGCACCGACACCGAGACCGAGACCGAGGCCGAGGCCGCCGACGAGGCGACCCCGGCTGACGAGGCGCCGGCCACCGAGGCCGCCGCCGACGCCGACGCGGGGGCCGAGG
>CAYTJS010000275.1:0-1114 GCA_964438115.1 uncultured Iamiaceae bacterium | reverse complement strand
CCCCCCCCCGCCGCCGAGGACACCCCGACCGACGACCCGGCGGAGGACACCGCCGCCGACACGGAGGAAGCCTGACATGGCCCTGACCAAGGATGAGATCCTCGACGCCATCGCCGAGATGAGCGTCCTCGAGCTGAGCGAGCTGCTGAGCGCCTTCGAGGAGAAGTTCGGCGTGAGCGCCGCGGCCCCGGTGGCCGTGGCCGCCGCGCCGGCTGCCGGCGGCGACGGTGGTGGCGGCGGCGAGGAGGAGAAGGACTCCTTCGACGTCGTGCTGACCGCGGCCGGCGACAAGAAGATCCAGGTCATCAAGGAGGTGCGCACCCTCACCAACCTCGGTCTCAAGGAGGCCAAGGAGCTGGTGGACGGCGCCCCCAACACCGTCCTGGAGGGTGCGTCCAAGGACGACGCCGAGAAGGCCAAGGAGGCCATCGAGGCCGCCGGCGGGACCGTCGAGCTCAAGTAGTCCCGGTACGCGGCGCGCCGACCACCGGCTCGGACCGTGCCCGACCGTCTGGTGCCCCTCGCGGGCACGCTGAACTTCCGTGACCTCGGTGGGTACCCCGCAACGGGCGGGGTCACCCGCTGGGGCCACGTGTACCGCTCGGACAAGCTGAGCGCCCTCACCGACGACGACGTCGCCCACCTGGGCGAGGTCGTCGGCCTCCGCACCGTCTGCGACTTCCGCTACGACCGCGAGGTCGCCGAGGACCCCAGCCGCCTGCCCGAGGGCGCCACGATCGTGCGGCTGTCGGTGGGCGCCGCACCCGGCGACAACCCGGCCAGCCTCGAGGACCGCATCCGCGCCGGTGAGCTGATCTCGGTCACCACCGAGGCCATGGCCGCCGGGTACCTGGCCATGCTCGAGCAGCAGGCCGACCTCTTCGGCCGTCTGGTCGCCCACGTGGCCCACGCCGACCACCACCCCGTGGTCATCCACTGCACCGCGGGCAAGGACCGCACCGGGCTGGGCGCCGCCCTCCTGCTCGGCGCCGTCGGGGTGGCTGACGACGTGATCATCGAGGACTACCGCCTCACCGACGACTACCGCTCGGCGCACCGGCTGGCCGAGATCGGCCCCCAGATCGAGGCCGTGGGCCTGGACCTCGACGACCTC
>CAYTJS010000274.1:0-5111 GCA_964438115.1 uncultured Iamiaceae bacterium | reverse complement strand
TCGATTGGTTGCGGTGGGCGCAACGGATCGACGCCAGAACGGACGGAACCGAGGCCGAGGATGACGATGACCGTGACCGACGAGCTGGCCGACGAGCTGGCCGGGGTGCCGGTCGCCCTGTACCTGCAGGACGCCCACCCCATCCCCGAGGCCATCGACCTGGCCCGCCACGCCGAGGCGGCCGGCTTCGCCGCCGTCTGGCAGGCCGACAGCCGCCTGGTGCGCGAGGCCACCGTGCCCATGGCCGCCTTCGCCGCCACCACCGAGCGCATCACCATCGGCTCGGGGGTGGTCGACTGCTGGACCCGCAACCCCGCCCGGCTGGCGTCGACCTTCTCGACCCTCGACGACCTCGCCCCGGGCCGCATCATCCTGGGCATCGGGGCGTGGTGGGAGCCCCTCGCCAGCAAGGTCGGGGTGCAGCGGGTCAAGCCCCTCACCGCCATGCGCGAGATCATCGAGGCGGTCCGGGGCCTCCTGGCCAACGAGACCGTCACCTACCACGGCGAGTTCGTGCACCTCGACGGGGTGGAGCTCGACTACGTGTACCAGGAGCGCCGCCCCAAGGACGTCCCCATCTACCTCGGGGCGACGGGCATGAAGATGATGGAGCTGGCCGGCGAGATCGCCGACGGCGTCGTCCTCAACTACCTCGTGTCGCCCGACTACAACCGCCGGGCCCTCGAGCACCTGGCGGTGGGGGCCGAGCGGGCGGGCCGCAGCGTCGCGGAGGTGGACCGGCCCCAGCTGGTGGTGGCCTCGGTCCACGAGGACCACGACACCGCCCTCGACATGGCCCGGCTGATGGTCACCCAGTACCTGGGCCAGCAGCCCCACATCATGAAGGCCTCGGGCGTGCCCCAGTCGCTGCTCGACGCCGTGGGCGAGGTCCTCACGTGGCCCGCCACCCACGAGCAGGTCGAGGCCGCCTCGAAGTTGGTGCCCGACGAGATCGTCCAGCTCCTCACCGCGTCCGGCACCCCCGACGAGGCCCGGGCCCGGGTGGCCGACTACGTGCGGGACGGCTGCACCTGCCCGATCCTCTACCCGCTGGGCGACGTGAAGGCCACCATCGACGCCTTCGCCCCGGAGGCGTCGTGACCGCCCCCACGACCCTGCTGGCCAACCCCCGGCGTTCGGCCACCGGCGAGGTCCTCACCCCGCCGGCCGAGGTGGCCGCGTTCCACCGTCGCCTCGACGGGTACGCGCCCACCCGGCTCGTCGACCTCCCCGCCGTGGCGGCCCGGCTGGGCGTCGGTCGCGTGCTGGTCAAGGCCGAGGTCGAGCGCTTCGGGCTGCCCTCGTTCAAGGTGCTGGGGGCGTCGTGGGCGACCTACCGGGCGCTGGTCGACCACGTCGGCGCGGAGCCCGGCCCCTGGGACGGCTTCGCCGGCCTGGCCGCCGCCTTCGCCCCGCTGCGGCCCTTCGCCCTGGCCGCGGCCACCGACGGCAACCACGGACGGGCCGTGGCCCGCATGGCCCGCCATCTGGGCTTCGAGTGCCGCATCTTCGTGCCCGAGGGCACGGTGCCGCCCCGCATCACCGCCATCGAGTCGGAGGGGGCGTCGGTGACCATGGTCGACGGTGACTACGACCTGGCCGTGGCCCGCTCCGCCGAGGAGGCCGGGGACCGCTGCCTGGTCATCTCCGACACCTCCTGGCCCGGGTACGAGGTGACGCCCCGCCGGGTCATCGAGGGGTACTCGACGATCCTGCACGAGATCGACGACCAGGTCGCCGCCGCCGGGGTGGGTCCCGTGGACGCCCTCTACGTGCCTGTCGGCGTGGGCGCCCTGATGGCGGCCGTGGTGGGCCACCACGGCGTCGCCGCCGGCCGCCGACCCACGATCGTGGGCGTCGAGCCCGCCGACGCCGCCTGCGTCCAGGCGTCGGCCCGGGCCGGCGAACTGGTCACCGTGCCCGGCCCCCATCGCTCGATCATGGCGGGCCTGAACTGCGGCACCCCGTCGCTCACCGCCTGGCCGACGGTGTCGGCCGGGGTGGACTGGTTCTGCGCCATGGACGACGCGTGGGCCCGGGCCGCCATGGTCGCCCTGGCCGCCGAGGGCGTGGTGGCGGGCGAGACCGGCGCCGCCGCCCTGGGCGCCGCCCTCGCCCTGGTCGAGGGGCCGGGGGCCGGGGACCTGACCGCCGAGGAGCGCGCTGCCCTCGGCCTCGGGTCCGAGGCCACGCTCCTGCTGCTCGACACCGAGGGGGCCACCGACCCCGTCGCCTACGAGGCCATCGTCGGCCGGCCCCCGGAAGCGGCCGGGGCCTGACCGTGCTGATCTCCGGGGGGGAGGTCGTCGACCACCGGGGCCGGCGCCGGGCCGATGTCCGGGTGGGCCGGACCGGGACCGTCACCGAGGTCGGCCCCGACCTGGTGGCAGCCGACGGCGAGGAGGTGGTCGACGCCACGGGGATGCTGGTCGTCCCCGGCGGGGTCGACGCCCACACCCACCTGCACCTCCCCGTGGGGGCGGTGCGGGTGTCCGACGACTTCGACACGGGGACCCGGGCCGCCGCCGTGGGCGGCACGACGACGGTCATCGACTACGTCACCGCCTACCGGGGCGAGGACCCGCTGCAGTCCCTGGCCACCTGGCAGCGGTGGGCGGCGCCCGCCGCCGTTGACGTGGGCCTGCACATGACCTTCACCGAGGCCGTGCCCGACCGGGTGATCGCCGCCTGCATCGATGCCGGGGTCACCTCGTTCAAGCTCTACATGGCCTACCCCGAGCTGCTGCAGGTCGACGACGACGTCATCCTCGACATCCTCCGGATGGCCTCGACCCGCGGCGGCCTGGTCACCCTCCACTGCGAGTCGGGCACCGCCATCGAGGGCCTGCGCCGCCAGGCCCTGGCCGAGGGCCGCACCGGGGTCCCCGAGCACGCCGCCACCCGCCCCGCCGAGCTGGAGGGCGAGGCCACCGCCCGGGCCGCGGCGCTGGCCGAGCGGGCGGGGGCGTCGGTCTACGTGGTCCACCTGTCCTCGGCGCCGGCCCTGGCCGCGGTGCGCGAGGCCCAGGAGCGGGGCGTGCACGTCATGGCCGAGACCTGCCCCCAGTACCTCTACCTGGACGCCTCGATGCTGGCGGGCCCCGACGGGGCGAACTTCGTCTGCACGCCGCCCCTGCGCGACCGGTGGCACCAGGAGGAGCTCTGGCACGGGCTGGCCGAGGGCTGGATCCACACGGTCGCCACCGACCACTGCCCCTTCTGGGTGGCCGACCGCCGGGCGGGGACCAAGGGCCGGCCCGAGGGCTACACCGACTTCACCGAGATCCCCGGTGGCCTGCCCGGCATCGAGACCCGTCTGGCCCTGGTGTGGGCCGGGGTGGTGGCGGGCCGGCTCACCGTCGAGGACTGGGTGCGGCTGTGTGCCCAGCACCCGGCCGAGACCTTCGGCCTGTGGCCCCGCAAGGGCAACCTCGACCCGGGGGCCGACGCGGACGTCGTGGTCTGGGACCCGACCCGGGCCCAGCCCCTGAGCTGCTCGGCGCTGCACATGGCCGTCGACCACTCGCCCTACGAGGACCGGGTCGTGACCGGCTGGCCCGCCCTGGTGCTCTCCGGCGGGCGGGTGGTGGCCCGCGACGGCGAGTTCGTGGGCGAGCCGGGCGCCGGTCGCTACCTCCACCGGGCGGCCCCCCAGCGCCCGGAAGGGAGCCGACAGTGACCGCCCGACCGCCCACCGCGGTCGCCGATGAACGCTGGGTTACGGGCGGGCCACTCGCGTGCGCACGGTCCGTTGCGCTCCGCTACGTTCCGTCCGACCTCAACGGTCCTGGGGGCGCCACGGCGCCGTCGGGACCCGCCGGGGTCGAGCCAGCCGTCGGCCCGGGGCTTCCGGGCGGCGGACGAACCGACCGGCCCCGGACCCTCCGGCGACCGGGCACGATCCCTTCAGGGAGGGAATGATGAGGCAACGACTGCGGTGGCTCCTGCCACTGCTGGCCGTGTTCGCACTGGTGGCCGCGGGCTGCGGTGGCGACGACGGCGGTGACAGCGGGGAGACCTCCAGCGGGAGTGGCGACGAGCCCCTGCAGGTGGCGTTCGTGTACGTCGGCCCCGTCGGCGACGCCGGCTGGACCAAGCGCCACGACGACGGCCGCCTGGCCCTCGAGGAGGCCCTGGGCGACCAGGTCGAGACCACCTTCCTGGAGAACGTGCCCGAGGGCGCCGAGTCCGAGGCCGTGTTCGAGCGCCTCGCCCGTGAGGGCAACGACCTGATCTTCGGCACCTCCTTCGGCTACATGGACCAGATGGCCGCCGTGGCCGAGGAGTACCCCGACGTCGTCTTCGAGCACGCCACCGGCTACACCACCGGCGAGAACCTGGGGACCTACTTCGGCGCCGCCGAGGAGGCCCGGTACCTCTCCGGCATGGCCGCCGGGGCGATGACCGAGTCGAACCAGATCGGCTACGTCGCCGCCTTCCCGATCCCCGAGGTGCTGCGCGGCATCAACGCCTTCACCCTGGGCGCCCAGCGGGTGAACCCCGACGCCGAGGTCGAGGTGCGGTGGACCTCCACCTGGTTCGACCCCACCATCGAGGGTGAGGCCGCCCAGTCGCTGCTCGACGGCGGCGCCGACGTGCTGGCCCAGCACCAGGACACCCCGGCCACCGGCGAGGCGGCCGAGGAGGCCGGCGCCTACTGGGTCGGGTACAACGACGACATGGAGCGGTTCGCCCCCGAGGCCTGGCTCACCGGCCCGGTCTGGGACTGGGGCCCCTTCTACACCGAGACCGCCCAGGCCGTGATCGACGGCACCTGGGAGTCGGACCAGTACTACGGCAACATGGCCGACGGCATGGTCACCCTGGCGCCCGTGGCCGACACGGTGCCCCAGGACGTCCGTGACGAGATCGCCGAGGTCCAGCAGCAGATCATCGACGGCGAGTTCGCTCCCTTCACCGGCCCGATCGTGGATCAGGACGGCAACGAGGTGGCGGCCGACGGCGAGGTGATCCCGCTGGAGGACCTGCTGGCCATGGACTACTTCGTCCAGGGCGTCATCGGCAGCCCCGAGGGCTGATCTTGTCCTCGGACGAGCAGGTGGTCGCCGGCCCGGGCGCGAGCCCGGGCCGGCGCATCGCCGTGGAGGCCC